>NZ_JBHZAV010000019.1:0-93095 GCF_042754445.1 Embleya sp. NPDC059213 | reverse complement strand
GCTTGAGGCGAATCAGCCTCGCCGGCGCTTGAGGCGAACCCAGCCCGGCCGGCGCATGAGGCCACTCAGCCCCGCCGGCGCATGAGGCGAACCCAGCCCGGCCGGCGCATGAGGCCACTCAGCCCCGCCGGCGCTTGAGGCGAGCCCAGCCGGGCCGAGCGCATGAGGCCAACCTCAGTGCGCGTCGCGCACAGGTGCGTCCAAAGGATCGTTCCCCCGCCGAATCGTGCGCACGGAAGCCCCCGGCCGCCAGACCCGAATCACCATCTCGTCCCCGTCGATCCCCATCCGACTCACCTCCTCCAATTCCACCCGAAACAGGTGAAACGGCTCCGGCGGCTTCGTCTCGACCACATACCGCCCCTTCACCGCGTCGTCCACGACCTCGACCGCCCGCCCACTCACCCGCACGTCCCCATGCAGCATCTCCGCCCCCTCCCCCGGGTTGGCGAAGATCGAAAACCGCGGATCGCGCAGCAGATCCCGCGCCTTCAACGACGACGGCATCATGCCGAGCCACAGCTCCCCGAACCGGAAGTCCACCTCCAGCCCGCTCAACCGAGGCGCCCCGTCGCGCCGCACCGTGCCCAGCACATGGTGCTTGTACATCCCGAATCGCTCCCGCACCGTCGCCGCGAACTCCGGCTCGACCTTCTCGAACTCCGCCCAACTCGTCATACACCGATGCTGCACCGCCATCCCTGACAACCGTTGGCAAGGATTCCGAGTTATTTTCGAGTCATGCGATCCGGCCGACTGGTGGCGCTCCTGCTCCACCTGCAGAACCGACCCGGCGGGGCGACCGCCGCCGAACTTGCGACCGAGTTGGAGGTCTCGGTCCGCACCGTCTACCGCGACGTCGCCGCGCTCCAGTCCTCCGGCGTACCGCTGTGGACCGAGACCGGGCCGCACGGCGGGATCCGGCTGGTCGAGGGCTGGCGGACCAGGCTGGACGGGCTCACCGGGGACGAGGCCGCGGCACTGTTCCTGTCCGGCGCACCGCACGCCGCCGACGCGTTGGGCCTGGACACCGTGCTCGTCGCGGCGCAGACCAAGGTGATGGCCACGCTGCCCGCCGACCTGCGCACCCGCGCGGGTCGGGTCCGGCAGCGCTTCCACCTGGACGCGCCGGGCTGGTTCCAGCGGGACGAGGACGTCCCGTGCCTGACCGAGATCGCGAGCGCGGTGTGGACCGGTCACCGACTGGACCTGCGCTACGCGCGCCGCGATCGCGAGGTGACCCGCAGACTGGACCCGCTCGGCCTCGTGCTCAAGGCCGGCGTCTGGTACCTGGTCGCCCGTCACCGCACCGACATCCGCAGCTACCGGATGTCCCGGGTGGTGGCCGCGGCCGCCCGGCCGGAGCGCTTCGAGCGTCCCGACGGCTTCGATCTCGGCGCGTGGTGGGCACACAGCAACGACGACTTCGCCCGCTCCCTGCTGCGGTCGGCCTGCGTGATCCGGGTGTCGCCGTTCGGATTGGGGCAATTGCCCCGGGTGTTCGGCCCGGTGGTCGCCGCGGACGCCCTCGCCTCGGCCGGGCCGCCGGATCCCACCGGTTGGCGCGAACTGCGACTGCGCACCGAATCCGAGGAGGTCGCGGCGGGCCAACTGGTCGCATTGGGACCGCACATGGAGGCGGTGTCCCCGCCGAGCCTGCGCCGCGCCCTGGCCGAGATCGGCGCGGCGATCGCGGCCCGCCACGAGTGCGCGGAAGATCCCTCGCAAGGCTGACGGCGCCCCCCTTGCGGCGTGTGTCGAGTCCGGCCACGACATTTCGGGAACCCGGGGTCGGATGCGGATCGTTGGTACGGAGCAGGTGGACGCAGCGTGACGAATCGTCGACTCCGGTCGGCGACATACCCCACCGGTACGGGCCTCCCCTAGGGGTAGGGGTCGTTCGGCGTACCCGGGGTCCTCCCTGCGTAGGACGACCGGATCTGTCCTTCGAGAGGATTCGCGAGGCCCTCCTCCCCCCTACGGTGATCGTGTGCACTGCAAATCGCGGGGCGCGCCACCGTTACCACCTCATCTGGGGGACAGACTCGTGACCACGGCCACGGCTGCCATGACCGACGCGGACTCCAGGGGCACGATCGCCGCCCGCGCGCAGCAGCTCACCAAGGCGTACGGCGAAGGCGAGACCCGAGTCGTCGCTCTCGACAGCGTGGATGTCCAGATCGGTCGCGGTCAGTTCACCGCGATCATGGGCCCCTCCGGCTCCGGCAAGTCGACCCTGATGCACTGCCTCGCCGGCCTCGACTCGGTGAGCAGCGGCAAGAGCTGGATCGGCGACACCGAGATCACCGGCCTGAAGGACAAGGCACTCACCAAGCTCCGCCGCGACAACATCGGCTTCATCTTCCAGGCGTTCAACCTGCTCCCGACGCTGACCGCGCTGGAGAACATCACGCTGCCGATGGACATCGCGGGCCGCAAGCCGGACAAGGCCTGGCTGGACACCGTGATCGAGACCGTCGGCCTGCGCGACCGGCTCAAGCACCGCCCGAGTGAGCTCTCCGGTGGTCAGCAGCAGCGTGTCGCGTGTGCCCGCGCGCTGGCCAGCCGGCCGGAGATCATCTTCGGCGACGAGCCGACCGGCAACCTCGACTCGCGCTCCGGCGCCGAGGTGCTGGCCTTCCTGCGGCGCAGTGTCAACGAGCTCGGTCAGACCATCGTGATGGTCACCCACGACCCGAACGCCGCGTCCTACGCAGACCGGGTCCTGTTCCTGGCAGACGGTCGAATCGTCGACGAGATGCTGCGTCCCACGTCCGACGCCGTCCTGGAGCGCATGAAGCGCTTCGACGGCGCCCGGACCAGCTGAAACAGGCGGAGAGCCCCCCACCATGTTGAAAGCCACGTTCCGCAGTTTCCTCGCCCACAAGGGGCGAATGGTGCTGTCCGCCCTGGCAGTGCTGCTGTCGGTCGCGTTCGTCTCCGGCACCCTGGTATTCACCGACACGATCACCAAGACCTTCGACGACCTGTTCAAATCCACCGCGTCGGACGTCTCGGTCAAGCCCAAGTCCGAGTTCGACAAGGACGACCTCGCGATCACGGGGGAGACGCCCACACTGCAGCGATCGGTGATCGACAAGATCGCCAAGGTCGACGGCGTCAAGGAAGCGCACGGCAACGTCAGCCTCGAGTCGCTCACCGTGGTCGACAAGCACAACAAGTCGGTGGGCCCGTCCTCGGGTGCCCCGACCATCGCCACGAACTGGTTCGAGACCGACCGCACGCCGGTCAAGATCACCAGCGGTGCCGCGCCCAAGGGCCCGGCCGAGGTGATGATCGACGCCGACACGGCGGACAAGAAGCACGTCAAGATCGGTGACGAGCTGCGGGTGATCGCGCCGAACGGCGAGTTCCCGGTCAAGGTAAGCGGCATCGTCACCTTCACCACCACCAACCCCGGTGCGGCGCTGCTCTCGTTCGACAACGCGAGCGCGTCGCAGCGACTTCTCGGGGACGCGAACCTGGTCACCTCGGTGTCGGTGTCCGCCGCCCAGGGGGTCAGCGACAAGGACCTCAAGCTGCGCGTGCAGCAACTGCTCAACGACCCGAAGACCTTCGAGGTGCAGACGGCCGCGGAGTCCGCCAAGGACGCCAACGACCAGTTGAGCGGCTTCCTGAACGTGATGAAGTACGCGATGCTCGGCTTCGCCGGTGTCGCCGTGCTGGTCGGCATCTTCCTGATCTTCAACACCTTCTCGATGCTGGTCGCCCAGCGCACCCGCGAGTTGGGCCTGATGCGGGCGATCGGGGCGAGCCGGGCGGACGTGAACCGCTCGGTGCTGCTGGAGGCGGTCCTGCTGGGCGTGGTCGGCTCCACGCTCGGTCTGCTGGCCGGTCTCGGTCTGGCCGTCGGGCTCAAGGCGCTGATCAGCGCGGTCGGGATCAACCTCAAGGGCACGTCCCTGGTGATCAAGACCGCGACCCCGATCGTGGCCTACCTGGTCGGCGTGATCGTCACCGTGATCGCCGCGTACGTGCCGGCCCGTCGCGCGGGCCGGGTCGCCCCGATGGCGGCGCTGCGCGAGGCGGGTGCGCCGCCGCAGAAGTCGATCAAGACCCGCTCGATCATCGGCGCGGTGTTGTTCGGCCTGGGGGCACTCGCGCTGGTCGCGGGGGCCACCGCGGAGAACGGCGGCCAGGGCGGCGGATTCCTGGGCCTGGGCGTGCTGTTCACGCTGCTCGGCTTCATCGTGTTGGCGCCGCTGCTGGCCCGCACGGTGGTCCCGGCGCTGGCGTCCTGGTACCCGAAGCTGTTCGGCTCGATGGGCCGGCTCAGCCGGGAGAACGCGCTGCGCAACCCGCGCCGCACCGGCGCCACGGCGTCGGCGATCATGATCGGTGTCGCGCTGGTCAGCGGCATGGCGGTCGCGGCCTCGTCGATGTCGGCCTCGTTCGACAAGCAGATCGACAAGTCCCTGGGCGCCGACTACACCATCCAGTCGCTGACCGGAACCTTCCCCGAGACCATCGTCCAGGCGGCGCGCAAGACTCCCGGCGTCGGCGAGGTGGTCGCGCAGACCCTGAGCAACGCGACGGTCACCGCGGACGGCAAGTCCAAGAAGGACTTCATCCTCGGCTCGGAGCCGGGGATGGACGCCACGCTCAAGACCACCTACCTCCAGGGCAGCGGGGACGCGGCCATCGCGGCGGGCAAGGCGGCCATCGGCGAGGACTTCGCCAAGGACCACCACCTCGGCATCGGCGGCAAGATCGAGATCGGCTTCCCGAACGGGCAGAAGACCACGGTCGAGGTCGGCGCGATCCGCAAGAAGTCCGACGATGTCATCGGTGTGGGCGAAACGCTCGTGATCCCGAACACGATCATGAAGAAGTTCGTCCCGAACGTGCAGTACCAGAGCGTGAGTGTCAACGCGGCGAGCGGTCAGGACGAGAAGAAGGTCGGCGCGGCGCTCAAGGCGGCGCTCGATCCCTTCCCGCAGGTCAAGGCCCGTGACCAGAGCGACTACAAGGAACTGATCGGCAAGCAGATCGACACGTTCCTGTACCTGATCTACGGTCTGCTCGGCCTGGCGATCATCATCTCGATCCTGGGCGTGATCAACACGCTGGCGCTGTCGGTGGTCGAGCGCACCAGGGAGATCGGCCTGATGCGGGCGATCGGCGCCTCGCGCCGGCAGATCCGCCGGATGATCCGCCTGGAGTCGATGGTCATCGCGACCTTCGGCGCCCTGGTCGGGCTCGCGCTCGGCATGGCGTGGGGCATCGGCGCCCAGCGCCTGCTGGCCAAGCAGGGTCTGGACGTCCTGGAGGTCCCGTGGGGCACGGTCATCGGCATCGTGATCGCCGCGGCGGTGGTCGGCCTGCTGGCCGCCGTGATGCCCGCCTTCCGGGCGGCGCGGATGAACGTCCTGCGGGCGATCGCGACCGACTGATCCACCCCGGGTGACGCACCCATGAAGCAGCCGGCTCCCCATCCTCCCCCCTTGGGGAGCCGGTGACCGAAGAGCCCCCGAACCACCTTGCGCAGGTGGTTCGGGGGCTCTTTCGCGTACGGGGGTGCCGGGTTCGGGCGGGCTACGCGCCGGCGGTCTCCCGGTGGGTCTTCAACGCCCGGCGGCAGACCTGGTCCGCCTGGCGGGTGGTTTCCGGGAGGCGGTAGCGCGGGGTGAGGGCCAGTACGTGCGCACACGCCGTGTCCAGGTCGACGCCGTGGCCGATGGACACGAACACCGGCCTGATCGCCTCGCGGGTGCGCAACGCGCGCCCGACCACCTCCCCTTCGTGCACGATGTCGGCCGCGGCGCCCCGCTCGACCGCCGGCGTCTCGTACGCGCCGACGAAGAGCGTCTTGCCGACCCCGACGGCCGGCAGCCCGGTCAGCACGCCGAGGTGGCAGGCCAGGCCGAACCGGCGCGGATGGGCCAGGCCCTGCCCGTCACAGACGAGCAGGTCCGGCGTGGTGCCGAGTCGTCCGAGCGCGGCCAACAACGCCGGCACCTCCCGGAAGGCGAACAGGCCGGGCACGTACGGAAACGTCGCCACCCCGTGCACGACGGAGCGCTCCACCACCGCATGCGTGCGGGCGTCCAACACCACTACGGCGGCGGCCAGTTCGTCCGAGTCCTCGGCGTAGGCCACGTCCAACCCGGCGACGAATCGCACATCCCGAGGGCCCGGCCCGGGCCCGACGGTGTCCAACGACGGCCGCAACCGGTCCTGCACGGCCAACGCCTCGGCGACCGTCCGGGGCCAGGGCTCGGTCGCGTCGGTCGCATCGGGCGCGCGGGTCGCGTCGGGCGCGTCAGGCGCGCCCGCCGCTTCGGTCGCCGAGGAAGTGCTCATCCCGGAACGCTACCGCCGCGGGTGGTGCACCGAGCCGCTCGATGTCGCCGGTCGGCACCGCCCACGCGGCGGGCCCGGGGACCGGGCGCCGGGCGGGAGGTACCGCCCGCCGGCCCGGCAGCGGCACCCGGGCGTGGGCACCGGTACGGCCGACGCCGAACTCGGCGGTGGCGCCCAGGTAGGTGCGGGCCTGATCGCGGGTCAGGCCGTGGCCGGCGACCAGCAGTTCCTCGCCCTGGGCGGTGCACCGACGCAGCGCCAGGGCCGGATCGGCGGCGATGCCCAGCGGGATCAGCGTGTCCGCCGTGCTCGCGAACGGGTGCCGCAGGTTGCCGAATCGGGTGCGGACCTGCGCGTAGGGGATCACCTCGACGCGCAGGGTCACCTTGAGCGGCCCCTCCAGCGCCGCACCGCGGCCGTGTGCCAGGCGTGGGCCGCCGAGGTGGAGCAGGGCGCCGGCGGTCCGTACCGGCAGGTGCAGGGTGGTGCCCGCGCCCAGGAACGGCAGGTCCAGGTTGCCGCCGTGCGACCCGGCCCGGGTGGACAACCGGCGCAGGCCGTCGGGGGTGGCCACGCCGAGGACCGCCAGGCTCGGGCGCAGGGGCAGGGTCAGCTCGCCGGCCGGGGTGGGGATACGGGCGAGGCCGTCCCGGATCGGGCACACGGTGACCGGCGGGGTGCCCCGGCCCCGGCCGTGCCGCTCGGTCAGGACGCCGTAGCCGGTGCGCGGGGCCAGGTCGAGCAGGTGCACCGCGAGTACGTCGCCCGGCCGCGCGCCGGCCACCGCGATCGGGCCGGTGATCACATGCGGGCCGTCCACGACCGGATCGTGCGTGAGATCGGACGCGGCGAGCGCGTGGTGGTCGGCCGGCACCCGGTCGGCCGGGATGTGGTGCCGGCCGAAGAAGGCCGCCGGGTCGCGGCCCTGTTCGCCGAGCAGGCCCTCGTGCGACACCGTGTCCACGGTCAGCGTCTCGCCCGATTCGGCGAGCAGGACGGGCCGGTCCCGGGCGCCGGGCAGCCAACCCCACAACACGGTGCCGGGCCGGGACGGCAGGTGTCGCGGGTGCCGCCCGGGGCCCGGTACGGCGACGGGGGGCGCCTCGGTGATGGTCATGGAAACGGTTGTACGGGTGTGCCGTTGCCGGTCGGCGTCGGTCGCGTTACGTACCCGTTTCGCCCACTCGGGGTGCTCCGTAACGACGTCGAAACGCCGACGCAACAGCCCCGGGCCACAGTGGGGCGAGCGACACGAGGATGCGGTGCGCGGCCCGCGACGGACGCAGCCGATCCGCGCGGATTCGAGTCCAGGGGGTAGCGATGAGCGACAGGATCACCTTGTTCGGTGCCACGCTGCCGGACGGACGCAGGCGCGACGTGGTGCTGCGCAACGGTCGGATCGGCCTGGTGCGCGAGCCGGGTCGGCTGAGCCGGGAAGCCTGCGCCGGCCCGGACCTGACCGGCTACCTGCTGCTGCCGGCCCCCGCCGAGCCGCACGTCCATCTCGATCGTGCGCCGACCTGGCAGCCGGTGGGCTCGGATCCGGACGGGCGCGACGGCGCGTGGCGATCCTGGCTGCTCCGGCCCGCCCGCTATCACCCCGGCGACCTGCGGCGGCGCTCATGCGCGGCGTTGCGCACGCTGGCCGGGCACGGGGTGAGCGCGGTGCGCACGCATCTGGACATCGGCGAGGGCCGTACACCCCTGCGCGCGGTGGAGGTGATGGCCGAACTGCGCGCCGAGTTCGATCGGGTGCTCGACCTGCAGATCGTCGCGCTCCCGGTGCCGGGGACGACGGACCGCACCATCGTGGACGCGGTGGGCGCGGGCGCGACGGCGCTCGGCGGGCGACCCAGGTACGCGCCGGACTGCCGGCAGGAGACCCGTCGGCTGTTGCGCCTCGCGGACCGGGCCGGGGTCGCGCTGGACCTGCACCTGGACGACGGCTTCGACCCTCGGCTGCTCGCGGTCGGCGACCTGGCCCGACTGCTGCGCGCGTCGGGCTTCGACCGACCGGTGACGGCCGGTCACCTGGCCGGCCTGAACCGGCTCGCGCCGTCCGCCCTCGGGCGGGTCGCCGAGACGATCGCGGCCTCCGGCATGCGGGTCGTGGCGCTGCCGTCGGAGCGTGGCGGCGGACTGCCGATCCGCGAACTGGTCGCGGCGGGCGTCACCGTCGCGGCCGGCGGCGACCACCTGCGCACCGCGGGCCATCCGATGGGCCTGGCCGACCCGTTGGCCACGGCAGCCGCCACCGGGTTGCCGCCCGCCCAGGCGTGGGCCGCGGTGTCCGAGCACGCCCGAAGCGTGCTGGGCCTGGCTCCCGGCGGCCTCGAACCGGGCGCCGCGGCCGACCTGTTCGCGATCCGCGCCTCCTCCCTCACCGAGGCCCTGCGCACCCGCTCCCGGGACCGCATCCTGATCCGCGGCGGACGAGTGGTCGGCCGGAACGCGCCTCCTGCTCGGCAGCCCGGCGTCCCGAGGGCCGCCTAGCCGTATCGACCCGGGAGATCGACGACCCGCCCTGGACACCGGCTCCGGCCGCAGAGCGGGACCGGCGCTCGGATGCGGAAGGGAACCGTCCGGCGCCGGTCGTGCGTGCCCATCGGGGAAGGCCCGGGCGGCATCGGCTCGGGCGTTGCTCCGCACGAAGCCGCCGGCCTTGGAGTCCACGTGCACCCACGATCGGATGTGCTTCCCCTCTCGCCGCGTTCGACCCGGCGGGCCGTCTCGGTCACGCTCGGTCTGCTCATCGCGTTCATCGCCCTGGTCACGTGCCTGCACGATCCGCGACGGGAGCCCGACGAGGGTGCCATCGATGCGTATCTGCGGCGGTACGTCCGGCTGCTCAACGCGCGGGACACGGACGGCCTGCGCGGCAGGCTGCATTCGCGCGAGGCGCGTACCGACGCGGCGGTACGCGTCGCGGTGTTCGGCGGTCAGGGGTGGACCGACCTGAGGTTTTCTCGGGAGCAGCAGTTCTACGGCGTGTATCGGATCGTGTTGACCGCCGTGCGGACCGACACCGGTGCCCGGGTCGCGGTGGTCGAACACCTGGTGTGGGGCGGTGACAACACCTGGTCGCTGAGCCCGTACGTGCCGGGCGCCGGCGGGTGGCCCGGGTAAGGGACGCGCTCGGATCGGTGGGACGAACGCCAAGAGCGCGTCAACAGGGGGCCGTGCGGCCCGATTCGGGGCGAGGCTTGAAAGCGGTCGAAAGGAGGCCGCCATGTTCGCCACGATTCGTCGGGTCACCGGAATCCGCCGCACCGCCTCGATCCGCCGGGCCGACGCCCGCCGAGTCGAGGGCGATCCACAGGCCGTCGTGGTGCCGATCGCCCGGATGGACGTCGCCGCCGTCGCCGCGCTGTCCGCCGCTCGGGCGATGGCCGGTCGGGCGATCGCCGTGCATGTCACCCGGGCCGGCGAGCGGGCCGCGCGGGACGAACTGGTGGCCGCCTGGGACGCGTCCGGTGTGGATGCGCCGTTGAGCGTGGTCCACGACGAGCGTGATCGGCTCGTCGAGGCGTTGGCCACCTTCGTGCGGGGGTTGCCGGAGCGGCGGGTGGCCGTACTGCTTCCGGCCGGCGCGGCGCCGGCGCGCGGTCGGCGGCACGATGTGCTGGTCGCCGCCCTGCGCGCGGAGGGCTGTGCGATCCGGGTGGAGCGCGCCGCCGCGCCGACCGGGAGCGCCCCGACCGCGGGTCCGCGAAAGCCACTGGTCAGCGCAGCCTGACGCCGGCTCGGCTGCGCGCCCCCGGCGTCGCCGCGAGCCGGTGGGAGGGGTGTGCGCCGCCGATCCCGGAACACCACCGTTTAGGCTGCCGGGGCGTTGTGCCCATCCACCGGAGGCCGAAATGACCGAAAGCAGAGCAGGCGGACCGTCCGCGCGGCGTGGCCCCGGCGAGTTGGAGTCCGAGATCCTGTCGCTGCTGTGGACGTCGCCGACGGCGATGGGCGCGGGCGCGGTCCAGGAGCAGTTGTCCGGTGAGCTGGCCTACACGACGGTGGTGACCATCCTGTCCCGCCTGCACGACAAGGGTGTGCTCCAACGCGCCCGGTCGGGCCGCTCGTACGTGTACGCGCCCGTGTACGACGAGGCCGGGCTCGCCGCGCGACGGATGCGGCAGGTGCTGGACAAGGAGGGCGACCGGCAGGCGGTGCTCGCGCGGTTCGTCTCCGACCTGTCCACCGACGACGAGGCGCTGCTGCGCCGGCTGTTGGAAGAGGGCGGGTCGTAGTCGCGTGCGTTGGATCGTCTACCTGCCCCTGCTGCTGCCGATAACCTCGGTCCCCGTGGCCCGGCTCGCGGCCGACCACCTCGCGCCGCGCCGCGTGGTGGTCCTGCTCACGGCGCTGACCTGCGTGTTGGCGCTGTGCGCGACCATCAGCCTGGGTCTGCTGACCGTGGTGGGCACGGCGCAGCTCCCGGGGGTACCGCTGCCGGACCACTGGTCGGACCCGCAGGTGCGGGCCTCGATCCCCAATGTGCAGGTGATCGGCTCGTTGGCGAGCGCGGCGCTGGCCTCGGCCCTGGTGTGCGTCGCGATCGTGTCGCACCGGCGGCGGCGCGCGCTCGCGGCATTGCGCGCGGGGGTCGCGACGGCCGGCGACACCGAGTTGACCGTGCTGCCGACCGGCCCGCCGACCGCGTTCGCGCTGCCGGGCCGCCGCCCTCGGATCGTGGTCTCGGCGTCGATGCTGGCCCGACTGGACGCGGACGAGCGACGGGCGCTGCTGGCCCACGAGCGGGCCCATCTGAGCGGCCGGCACGATCGAGTGCTGCTGGTGGCGACACTGGCGATGTGCGCGCATCCGCTGTTGCGGCCGATGCGCACGGCGATCGCGTACGCGCTGGAGCGCTGCGCGGACGAGGCCGCCGCGCGTGTGGTGGGCGATCGTCGGGTGGTGGCGCGCGCCGTGGGCAAGGCCGCGCTGGCCGGCCCGGTCACACCGCGCGGGGCGATGGCCGCGACCGGCGGCCCGGTCCCGCGTCGGGTGGCCGCCCTGCTCGCGCCGACCCCGGCCGACCGCTGGCCCACCCCGTGGAGTCGCCCCGGCGCCGCCACCCTGATCGCCCTCGGCGGCGCCGCCCTCTCCACCTGGGCCACCTGGGACGCCGCCATCGACCTGCACGCCATCCTCCTGACGGCCGACCACATGTTGTGACATCGCCCCGAGCGATACGCGTCCCGACGATGCGCGATGCGGGCGTGGCGATACCTGCCCGGGCCCGGTGGGCGGGGTCCGCGTGCTGGTAAACGGTTGACCGGCGCGGGGGTGTGTGGCCAGAATCCATGCCGTGGGGATCACGGGGACTACGCGGACGGCCGGCATCGCCGGTCATGTCGTCGCGTGCGTGATTCGTCGACACCGGATCACCCACCTGCCCGTCCCGCCCGGCACGCGCTGTCGCTAGGGCGTACGCCGGCCCCGGTTCGTCACCTTCGCCACACCCGTGGTCGACGGACCGTCACCATGCTCGATCGCCGATCCGCTCGGCGGTCCGCGGCCGCGTGCGCCCGCTTCGGATGACGTCTTCCTCCATCTGAAGGTCGAAAGGGACACCGCACTCATGACTGCCACCACCATCGCCGTATCGCCCGTCTCCGCCCGAATAGGGGCCGTGGTCGAGGGAGTTCGCCTGGGCGGCGACCTCGACGCGATCACCGTGGACACCATCCGCGGCGCATTGCACCGGCACAAGGTGATCTTCTTCCGCGGCCAGGACCACCTGGACGACGCGGGTCAGCTCGCGTTCGGCCGGTTGCTCGGCGAGCCGATCGGGCATCCGACCGCGTCCGCCGAGGGCGACCTGATCGTGCCGATCGACAGCGACCACGGGGTGGTCGCCGACCGTTGGCACACCGACGTCACGTTCGTGCCCGCGTATCCGCTCGCGTCCATCCTGCGCGCGGTGCGGCTGCCCGATGTGGGCGGCGACACGCTGTGGGCCAACACCGCGACCGCGTACCGGGATCTGCCCGCGCCGCTGCAGGCGTTCGCCGACTCGCTGCGTGCGGTGCACAGCAACCGGTACGACTACGCGGCGGCCGATCCGGACCGCTACTCCGAGGCGCAGAAGGACTATCGCGAGCTGTTCGAGTCGACCGTGTACGAGACCGAGCACCCGCTCGTGCGAGTGCACCCGATCACCGGCGAACGCGCGTTGCTCGTCGGGGCGTTCGTACGTCGACTGGTCGGCTTCGAGGCCGAGGACTCGACCGCGCTGATCGAGCTGTTCCAGAACCGCGTCACCCGGGTGGAGAACACCGTGCGGTGGCAGTGGCGCACGGGCGACGTGGCGATCTGGGACAACCGGGCCACCCAGCACCGGGTGATCGGCGACTTCGGCGCCACGCGACGGCTGTTGCACCGGGTCACCATCAACGGTGACGTTCCGGTGGGCGTGGACGGGAACAGCAGCCGAGTGCTGAAGCCCGCAGCGTAGGGCGGCCGGCCGCGAACGCCGACCGGGCCGAATTCGTGCCCGGCCGGCGTTCGCGCGCAGGAGCCGACCACGGCCGAGCACCGGCGTCGGCCGCGTTCGTGGTCCGTGGTCAGCCCGACTTTCGTGCCGTCGCCAGCCGTCGGCCCGCCTCGTCCAGGAGGCGACGCAGCTCGGCTTCGCGGGGTAGCGAGACCGGGAGGCGTTCGCCGTAGGGCAGGTGGGTGCGGGCCTTGTGCCACAGGCGGTTCGGGAGGGTTTTCGGGTCCTGGTGGTAGCGGACCTTGGTGAGCAATCCGCGCGCCTCGGCGTCGGCCGGGTTCAGGGCGAGGGTGACCGCCAGGTGTTCGGCGGCGGTGTTCCACCGGCGCGCACGCGCCGCTCGCACCGCGTCGTTGAAGTGCCGGTCGGCCAACTCGACGAGGCCCGCGAGCGCGCCCAGATCGCCACCGCACGCCGGACAGCGCTCGGTCAGGTCGGCGATCCGGCGGCGGCACAGGGGACAGGTGATCGCGAACGCCATGTCATTTCTCCAGGGAGCTCTTCGGGAGCCGCAGCCCGATGTGCGGGGAGCCCTCCCGGATCTGTTCCATCCAGCGGTCCGCGCGGGCCCGCAGCGGCATGATCCGACCTCGATAGATCTCCACGAGTCGGCGATTGCCCGCCGCCTCGTCGCGTACGTCCACCTCGGCCGCGTCCTCGGCGATGGTGTCCAGTTCGCGCAGGTAACCGTCCGCGTCCGCGCGATGGCGGCCGGCGGACGCCTGGTCCATCTCCTGGATCGAGCGGCGCAGGTACTCGACCTCCTGGAGCACCGCGACCTGGAACTCGGCGGCGGTGAACTGCTGCGGTGAACGGCCGCCGTGCAACATGCGCTCGGCCGCGTTGATCCGGTCCCGCACCGCCTCGTTGGCCAGGTGCCAGTCCATCTTGTTGCCCGCCGCGTACGCGGCCCGCCCCGTCGCCCGCAGGCCGGGGATCGCACCGCGGAAACGCTCCGCCTCGACCGGGTCGTGATCGACCAGTCGGTCGGCCAGCCGGGCCAGGAAGGCCAGGTTGTCCTCGAACTCGCCGATCGCCGGGTTCAGCGCGCTGCCCGCCGTGGTGGCCACCCGCAGGCCCTGGACCAGGGTCTCCGCCTCCAGGATCTTGTGGTGCGTCTTGCCCGGGTCGATCCGGTCCCGGACCAGCTCGGCGATCTCGGCGAGCAGCCGGTCCAGCGCCGGCCCGACCCGGATCGCGTCGGCGGCCGGGATCGCGTCCCGCTTCTCGGCCCAGCCGGTCAGCACCTGGCGGTGTCGTTCGGCCAGTTCCGGCCAACCCGGGATCTCCCGACGCGGGATGTCGATCACCGCACTGCCCTCCGCACCGACCTGCGGCAGCCGCGCCTCGGCCCGGATGCTCCAGCCCGCCTCGAATTCGAGCGTCACCTCGACGGTCGAGCCGACCGGCACGTCCGTGGGCAGGTCCCGGATCGAGACCTCGCCGATCGGTACCAGACCCTCGACCAGGCCGACCCGCAGGCTGGACCCCTGGGACGCGGTCTCCAACCGGAAATCGGTGCGGTAGGGCACCATCGTCCCGGCCCGGACCACCACATGCAGACCGTCCACCAACTCGACCGAGAAGTCGTGTGCGAGGACGTCGCCGGTCGCGTCGGAACGCGGCTTGCCGTCGGATTCGATCAGCAGTTGCCGGGCCTCGATCTCCCGCCCGTTCACCATCACCTGCACCGTGAAGCCGTTCTCCCCTTCGCGCAACGGCACGTCGGCGAACAGGAATCGGCCCTCGGCGTCGGCGGTCTCGCTCAGCTGCACCCGCCCGTCGTGCGAACCGAGCAGGATCTGCGCGCCCGCGGGCGAGGCCAGTTGCGGCCCGGCCAGCACCCGACCGCCGATGTCGGTCTCCGGCGGCAGCGCCTCGGGCCGGTCCAGCTCCAGGTGTCCGCTGCGGCTGGGCACGTTCGCGGCTTTGAGCGCCGCGCCCAACGCCACGCACAGGTCGGGGTTGAGCAACCGGGGCCCGCGCCCGAAGTGTTCGGTGAGCATCGTGGCCACCAGCGGGATCCGGGACGAACCGCCGACCATCACGATCTCGTCCAGGTCGGCGGCGGTCATCCCGGCCCGCAACAGCGCCCGGTCGCAGTCGTCCAGCGTGCCGCGGATCCGGTCCGCGATCATCTCCTCGAACTCCTCGCGGCGAATCGGCAGTCCGATGTTCATCGGGGTGCCGCGCCGGTCCTCGCAGTACTGGCTGACGATCTCGGTCTCGGGATAGCGGGACAGGTCGTGCTTGGCCCCCTCGGCGACCGAGAGCAGTTGCGCCTCGACCTTTCCGTCGGCGGGGTCCTCGGTGTCGATCGCCAGGTCGTACTCGGGCAGTTGGGCCGCGATCCAGGACACGATCCGACGGTCGAAATCGAACCCGCCCAGATAGCGGTCGCCACTGAACGAGCGGTTCTCGAAGCCCACTTCGGGGTCCCAGGTGACCACCGAGGTGTCGAACGTGCCGCCGCCGAGGTCGTAGACCAGGAACGTCTGCGGCTCGGTCAGCTCGCGGGCCCGCTCGTGGGTGTAGGCGAGGGCCGCGGCCACCGGCTCGATCAGCGTCTCGACCACCTCCAGGCCGGCCGCCTGCCCGGCCCGCGTGGTCTCGTTCTTCGCCCGGGTCTCGAAGAACGCCGGCACGGTCACGATGGCGCGCTCCACCGGCACGCCCAGGGTCTCCTCGGCCACCTGCTTGAGGTGACGCAGGATGTGCGTGGACGCCTCCAGCGGGGTCAGCCGGGCGTGGCCGGCGGTGACCACCCGGTCGGTGCCCATGTTGCGCTTGAAGAACATCGCGGGCGGCGCGCCCGGCAGTCGGGCCTTGTTCTTGGCCAACTGACCGACGATCGCCCGGCCGCTCGGGTCGATCCACACCGCCGACGGCGTGGTCGGCGAGCGGTCCGGATTGGCCACGATCAGCGAGTCGCCGACCGGGCGCAACCGGCGGGCCGCGATCAACTCCTCCTTCCCGGGGATCTCGGCGTCGGCCGGTATGGCGATGCACGAGTTGGTCGTGCCCAGGTCGATGCCGACCACGATGCTCATCTGGTGGTACCGCCTTCGTCGTTCGCGTTCGCGTCGTTCACGTCACTCGGGTCGTTCGGGTCGTTCGGGTCGCTCGTGGCATCGGGATGCGGCGGGGTCGGCTCGGCCGCCGTCGGGTCGGACACGTCGACCGGGTGCTCGGCGGCACCGCGCGCGTGCGCCGCGTCCTCGCGCCGAGCCGGCGTCGGCACGAAGCCCAGGACGACCTGGGCACGCCGGATCACCTCGCCGTCGTCCAGGAGTACGCCCGGCCGCAGCGTCTTGGTCACGATCATCGCGCCCTCGTCACCGCTGTCGGGCGCGTGCGCGACGTCCACCCGACGGCCCACCGCCGCGTACGGCTCGCCCACCGGGTCGTCGAATCGCACCCCGGCCCGGTCCAGCGCGGTGGCGAACCGCCGGGCGATCGAGGCGAGAATGCCCGGCACCGGCTCGCCCTCCAGGCTGCCGCGCAGCTCGTGCAGCGCGACCGCGGCGTCCGCCGCCAGGCCGGTGTACCGCTCGTGGGTCGACTCCAACCGTTTGCGCATCTCCTCGCGGCCCGCCTCGCGTTCGCGCGCCGCCCCCCGCACCGCGTCGTACACGAGCGCGAACGGCGGGTCCAACGGGCGCTCGGGGACCGGCCGTTCGGTCTCGGTGATCGCCATCGGGTCGGCCGCGGGGTCGGCCGTGGCGTTCGCGCGATCCGCCGGTGGGTCCGCCGCGACCGAGCCCCGCTCGGGTGTCGCTGCCATCAGTGCGCCCCTTCTTCCGTCCACAACGGTACGAACTCACGCGGCGCGGGCGCCGGCACCAGGCCCGCGAGCACGCGTCGGTCGATCCCGATTCTGGCCGGGCCACTCGACTCCGGCGGGTCGGTCTCGGCGAACTCCTCGGCCAGCTCGGCCGGATCCGGTCCGGGTCGCTCGGGCCGATGGGTGAGCAATTCGGCGAGCAGCCGGCCGGCCGGGTCGGCCAGCGTCTCCTCCGCCGCGTTGACCTCGGCCGCGCTCAATACCCGTCCATGCACGGGGAAGCGGTCCGCGCTGCGGGCGATCCGCTGTCTGCGCTTGCGCACCCGGGCCTTGATCGCCGCCCGTCCGGCCAGCTCCGGATCCAGGTCCAGGATCTGAAAGACCGTGCCCCGGTAGGGATTTCGTCCCGCCTGCCAGGCCCAGGGGTTCTCCCGGGCGCTCTCGTTCGCGGTGCCGCTCATCGCGCTCAACTCCATTCGGACCCGCGCGCCGACGCCAGGGACAGCACGACCCCGCGGAGCGCGTTGACGACGTCGGGCTGGTTCGCCTCCGGATCGGCGGCCACCTCGTCCGCCAACCGGCGGGCGGTGGCCAGGTCGTCCGGTCGCACGGTGTGCAGGTTGATCAGCACCCGCGCCATGAACAGTCGACCCCACGACCCCGGCTCGGACATCGCCAGCGCCCGGCGCAGCGCGTCCCGGACGTGGCCGTCCGGCAGGCCCTGGCGTTGTCGGGCGGTGGCGGCCAGGGCCCATTCCTCGGCGGCGAGTTGTTCCACGTCGCGATACATGTTCTTGACCGCGAGGTCGCGGTCGAGTTCGAGCGCGCGCAGCAGGTGCCGGCCCGAACGCAGGGTGGCCTGTTCCAGTGCGGCGGGTTCGGTCGCCGGACCGGATTCCAGCTCGCGCACCACGATCCCGCGCCAGTACTCGTTGCGGGCCAGCTCGACCGCGAACGAGCCTTCGGGCGTGCCGATCTCGTCCCAGGCCGGCAGCACCAGCCGGGCCACCCGCTCGACCAGCGGTTCGATCTTTCGGGCCCAGCCCGGCGCGGCCACCACGATCTCGATGTGCCGCCGGGCCGCGTAGAGCAGGGTCCGGGCCAGCCCGAGGTTGCCCGGGTCCACCGCGAGCCACGAGGCGAGCAGTTCGACCACCTCGTCGAAGCGGCCCTCCTCCACGTCGCGCGACGCCTCGGCCAGCACCTCGCGGACCAGGTCGGCCCGGGCACCCAGGACGGCCGAGCGCGGGAAGCCGGACTCGCGGATCAGGTCCATGTGCGAGCGGGCGCGCAGCGGATCGGGCACCCGGTGTTCGGCGGCCAGGGTCAGGTGCGGCGCGAGCAGGTCGCGGGGCAACCGCTCGCGTACCTCCTGCACGATCGCCGCCGGCACCTCGGTCCCGCCGACCGCCTCCAGGTGCTCGTGCATCCGGTCCCAGAACGCGCTGTCGTGGTAGAGCTCGGCCCAGTGCGCCAACCCCCGTTTCCAGTACGGGAACGCCCCCTCGGGATCACCGGCCGCCTCCAGGTCGTAGGCCCGCGCGTGCAGCGCCACCGCGAGGTGGTGGGTGCGCCACGAGCCGCCGCCGCTCGTCCACAGTTCCTCGGCCCGCGCGCTCCACGGTTGCGCGTCGCCGCCGCTGCCCAGGCCGGCGTAGGCGTCGCCGTCCACCGCGTCCTCGCCGACCCCGTGGGCGCGCAGCCGGGCGGCGAACGCGCGCAGCGTCGCCCGGTCAGTCATCGCCGCTCCCCACCACGAGCGTGTCCGCCGCGACCTCGACCCGGACCGAGCCGATCGGCCGACCGGCCGCGTCGCGCTCGTCGAGCAGCCGCAGGACGCCCGGCACCACCGCGTTGACGCAGCGGTTGACCCCGCGGGCGGCCTCCTCGGGTCGGCCGCGCCAGGCCACGGTGGCGATGTGGGCGGCGGCCTCGTCGCTCCAGCGCAGGTCGACGCCGATCTGCTCGCGCAGCCGGGCGGCGAGCCGGGCCAGGCCGTTCTCGGCGATGCCGCGCAATTCGGTGGGGCCGAACGGCGAGTACAGGATCACCTCGTCCACGCGGTTGAGGAACTCGGGCCGGAAGAACCCCTCCATGGTGCGGCGCAGGCGGGCACTCGCGGCCGTGTTGCCGGTGGAGCCCTCGGCCAGGATCGAACCGATCAGGTTGTCCACGCTGTCCACGTCGTCCTCGACCGCCTCGGCCGCCGAGTGCGTCGCGCCCAGGTTGGTGGTCAGGACGACCACCGCGTCGTGCGCCTCGCGGACGGGGCCGGCCGGATCGCTGATCCGACCCTCGTCGAGCAGCCGCAGCAGCGCGTCCAGGACCCGGGCGTCGGCCTTCTCCACCTCGTCGAACAGGAAGACCCGGCGCGGGTTGTCGCGCAGTCCGTTGGTCAACTTGCCCTCGCCGAAGCCGACGTAGCCGGGCGGTGCGCCGATGAAGTTGTTGATCGACTCGCGCGCGCTGAACTGCCCCATCTCGAAGACCAGGACGTCCTCCTCCGAGCCGTAGACGACCTGGGCGAGCAGCCGCGCGGTCATCGTCTTGCCCGACCCGCTGGGGCCGCACAACAACAGGGCCGCGCGTGGCCGGTCGTCCGGGCGGAAGCCGCGGCTCAGCGAGCGCTTGATCAGCTCGATGTGGAAGGCCAGTCGCTCGACCACGCTCTCCTGGCCGATCAGCCGGGAGCGGACCCGGCGCACCGCCTCCTCGGGGGACAGCGGTTCGGCGACCCGGGTCGGCTCGGGCTCGGCGGGTTCGCGGTAGTAGGTGTCCGCGAAGCGGCGCAGCCGGTCCAGGTCCAGGCCGATGTCGCGAAAGAAACCGGCCGCCAGCCCGCTGGGGGTGTCCAGCAGCGCGGCGAGCAGGTCGCGTTCGGTGATCGGCTCGCCCTTGTCCGGATCGCCGCCCGGTTCGGCGCGGATCGCGGCGAAGGCCGCCGCCCGGCGCAGGGTCGAGCGCAGCGACTCGTCCGGCCCGGCGGGCCCGGTGCCCGGCGCGCCGCGGCCCCGGGTGCCGGTGAGCGCGATGGTCTGTTCGCGCAGTGCCCGCACGTCGCGCCGCAGGAACAGGAACGCCTGTTCGAGCAGGCCGCCCGGGGTGGCGGCGAGCGCGTGCAGCAGCAGCGCGATACCGCAACGTTCGTGCCCGAGGCCGGCCGCCTCGGTGGCCATGATCGCCAGCACCCGGCGGGCTCCCGGGCCGAATGGGGCGGGATCGATCGACCCGTCGGCCCGCAGCACCTCGACCGCCGAGCGCGGCGCGGCCACCTCGGCCTGCCAGGCGGCCAGGTCGACCCGGCCGTAGCCGACGAGCAGGTCCACCGCGCCCACTTCCAGGCGCGGCAACAGCTCGGCGAGCAGCGCCCGTTCGTCGACGTATCCGGCGTCGGCCGCGGCCGTGAAGGCGAGCCGCAGATCGCCGGTGACCGGCAGCCCGCCCAGCAGCCCGGCCGGCCGGTCCTCGCGACCCGGCGCCGCGTCGGCTCGGTCGGCGGCCCCGCCACCGAGCAGGCCGGCCGCGAGCACGTCGGGCGGAATGCCCTGCCGATCGAACAGGCCCGCCGTGCGCCCGCCGTCGATCCGGGCCAGCGCGATCAGCGTGTGCGCGACCTCGACGGTGTCCGCGCCCAGTTCACGCGCCACCGCGGCGGCGCCGGCGAATCGGCGGGTGGCCGCGAGCAGCGCACTGTCGAACACCTGCTCCGGCACCCCCAGGATGTCCGTGTCCACGTCGTCTCCCCCGCCTCGCTCGCCTCGCCCGCCGTCCACGTCGCGCCGCGCACACCGTGCCGGTCACGTCGCGCCGTTCACGCCTCGTCGCCGTCGAGCAGTCGCTCGGCCAGGTCCGCCCGGGCCCGGGCCACCTCCGGCCTGCCCGCGCCCAGGGCGCGTACACCCGAGGCCAGTATTCGGTACGCGGCCGCCGTCGAGACGGCCCGGCCGAGTCGCCCGGCGCGCAGCTCCGCCGGCAACGACTCCACCAACGCGGCGGCCAGTTCGGGGTCGACCCGGGTGACCCGATGCAGCACCAGGCCGGGCCCCAGCGGCGTGCGCCGGGCCCAGGCCGCGCCGTGCCGCTCGAACAGGTCGCGGGCGGCGCCGGCCACCATCGCGTCGTGGTCCTCCAACGCGCCCAGCAACAGGCGCACGGGCCAGCTGTCCGGCTGCGGCCCCGCGGCGTCCTCGGCCTCGCGCAGACCACGCCGCAGCAGTCGGACCGCACCCATGTCGTCGCCGCGTTCCAGCAGCTCCGCCGCCGCCGACACCAGGGCCGCCGCCGAGCCGGGCCGGGTGCCGGCGGCCGGGCGGCCGTCCCGAGCCGCGACGGCGGCCCGATGCAGTTCGCCGTACTCCGCGTGGTCCGGATCCAGCATCGCCGCCTCGTACAGGAACCGGACCGCCCGGCCCGGGTCGCCGCCGGCCAACTCGCGATGCCCCTCGACGGCGAGCCGATGGGCCAGCCGCGGGGCCGCCGCGGCGCACCCCTGTTCGAAGGCGAGCCGGTAGCAGGTCCGGGCCTCGGCCTCCGCACCGCGTGCCGCCGCCCGATCGCCCAGCACACACACCCAGTCGCCGCGCCCGGTCGGCGCCCCCGGCGGCGCCACCACCGGCAACAGCCGCCACAGGTCGTGCTCGGGGTGTCGGCAGGGCTGCTCGAAGCGCTCCTCCAGGCATTCCAGCACGCGCGTGGTGGCGGCCACCCGCCAATGCCGGACCGGCGCGCGCGGGTCCAGTCCGCCGAGCACCTCCAGCAGCGCGCGTTCCAGCGGGCGCGGCCCGTCCGCCAAGGCCCGCTCCAGGGTGCCCCACGTCTCGGCGAAGCCGTTGCCCGGCTGCACCACCCACCAGCGCAGCACCGCGTCCACCGCGCGTGCGTACCGACCCTGCGGGTCGCGTGCGAGCACGTCCGCGAGCATGCGCGCGGCGGTCTGCGGCTGCTGGGCGGCGACCGCCTCGATCTGACTCTCGATCAGTCCCCGGTTGCGGGCCACCTCGGCATCGGAGGCGTTGGCCAGAAAGTCCCGCATCGCGACGAGTCGAGGCTCCACCCCGTCCTCCCGATGCGTGGCCGACCGGAATGCCCGTACCGCCCCGGCATCCGACATGGCGTCTCCCCCGCGAACACGACCGGCCCGACGGTATGGGTCGCGACGACGTACAAGCAGCACGGTACTCGGCCACACCAACGCCGGGCAGCGCACCCGGCGAACCCGTCCCCGTAACGTGATCGTCACCGATGGTGAGAGCGCTCCGGCCGGAAAACCCGGGTGAGAGCGCCCCCGAACATCGGGTAGTATTTCTCTCGCAGCAAGCGCCGCTAGCTCAGTTGGTTAGAGCAGCTGACTCTTAATCAGCGGGTCCGGGGTTCGAGTCCCTGGCGGCGCACAGCGGCAACACCGAGAAGGGCCCCCCGGTTTCCGGCGGGCCCTTCTCGTCGTTCCGCACCGCCCGGCCGCGCGGGGGCCGGTGGCGGTCCTCAGTCCTTGCGCAGTTCGTAGCGCATGGACTGGTCCGGGTCGCCCAACTCGGTGATCAGCCGCGGGTGTGCGCGCGCGCCGCGGGGCCGAAGGCCATCCAGGTAGAACTCCGGCAGAGCCGGCGGGGATTGCGAGCCGGCGGCGGGCCGCGTGGTCAACGTCAGAGTGCCCTCGTCGTACGTCCAACGGCCCTCCCCCGACCAGCGCTCGGCGATCGGCACGGGCAGGTGCTCCGGGTGGTTCTCCTGCCAGTCCCGGCCGGGCAGGCCGTTGGCGACGAATCGTCCGTCGGCGGTCAGGCTCACCCGGCCGCCGCCCGCGTCGTGCCAGGTGCCGACGAACTCGTCGTGGGACAGCGTGACCGAGAGCGGGCCGGTGGCCACGTACACCGTGCCGACCCAACACATCGGGAGGGCGCCGAGGCAACACACGACGACGACCGCGGGAGTGGTGAAGTCGAGCCCGTTCCGGCGCAGTTCCGCCCAGGTGCGGTCGGCCGGGGGCTCCGCACGAAGGGCGTGTTGGGCCCGGGTCAGCGCGAGGACCAGGACGATCGCGGCGACCGCGGCGGCCACCGCCGCGGCGCGGAAGGTCGCGTCGGCGCCGATCACCCAGGAGTCGGCGCCGCGGCCGTCGGAGTCCGCGAACAGGCCCATCCCGACCGAGGTCCACCAGGCCGCCCACATCCCGATCCACAACGTCCACCACACCCGCAGCACGACCCGTAACCGCGCGCCGCCCGCGCAGCCGGCGACGATCGCCCGCATCAGGCCGTAGGGGGCCCAGCACTGGTGGAACGGGATCAGCCAGGGCGCGACGGGGGACCGGGTCAGCTCCGGGGCGAGTTCGCCCGGCCGGAACAGGGCCCGGGACCGCATGGTGGCCACCCAGGCCAGGAACGGCACGCCCGCGACGGCGATCCCGACGATCCATCGCGGTCCGTCGTCCCCGTCGTACTGGCGACCCGTCAGGACCTCCCGGAAGCCGAGCACGTGATCACCGGCGACCACGACCAGCGTGAGCACCGTGAGCAGCGCCCACCATCGCGCCCCGGGCAGCGGGCGAGGCGGTCGCGGCCCCTGGGCCGCCGCCCCCGGTATCGACGCACGTGCCCCACTCGACCCACTCGTCCCGCTCCGCATCGCACAGCCCCTCCACGGTGGCGCCCCCCGCCCGGGCACGTTGTGCCCACACTCGCACGCGAGCCCGCCGGCCGGTGGCGCGGCGCTACTTCAGGTAGTCCTCCAACAACGCGGGGGTGAGGCCGGCGGCCCGGGTCCGATCGACGAAGGACCGGATGTCCGCCTTGAATTCCTTGCGGAAGTGCATCAGCACGATGTCGCCCGGCCGGAGCCGGTCCCCGACGGCGAATTGCATTTCGCCGTTCCGGATCTCGGCGCTCCAATGCACGACGCGCTCGATGCCGCAATCGCCCGCCGCACGCATCGTGTTCTCGTCGTGGTTTCCGTACGGCGGGCGCAGCAGCGTCGGGCGCTTGCCGAAGGCACGTTCGTAGGCGTCGGACGTGCCGCAGATCTGGTTCTTTTGTATGTCGTACGACTTGCCCTGGAGATTGGGGTGGTCCAGGGTGTGATTCTCGATCGCCCCGCCGGTCTCGTCGCGCATCCGCCGGAAGAACTCCGCGTCCTGCCTCGCGTATTGATCGGTCAGGAACAGCGTCGGCCGGATCCCCGCCTCGCGCAGCACCCGAATCATCTCCGGGTCCTTGTACGCCCCGTCGTCGATGGTCAGGAACGCGACCTTGTCCTGGGTCGATATGCGATAGAGCGGCTTTTCCGGCAGCGGTCGCGGAATCGGCTTCGCGGCTATCTGCGCCGTCGTCGGCGCGGTCCCGGCCGCCTGCGGCGACTTCTGTCCCAGGGTGTCCGCGTCGGCGGCGACCAAGCCGGTGATCGCGACCGCGACGAGCAGGGGCACGGCGAGGAGCGCGCTGCGACGCAGGGTGCGATTCCGGCGGTTCTCGGGCGTGTCGAGCAGGCCCGTGGGGTCGTCGTTCCTCGGGGTGCCGGAGTCGTCTGCGAAGGTCATGACGGCGACGCTAATCGGCGCCGCCCATCCGGTTGCCCGCGTCGTCGTTGCGGGTGGCCGTCGGTCATCCGTAGATCGTGTAACAGGGCCCGACGGGTAGGATCGGTCGGATGTCGGTGAAACGTGGCGTTCCGCTGGTTCTATTGCTGTTTGCCCTGATCACCGGGTGCGCGGTGGACTCCGGCGTGCGGGTCGCGGGCAAGCCGGACCCGGTCGGCATACCCCTGGCCCCGGCCCCCTCCGGCGCCGGCCTGAGCATCGACCCGGTCCGCGTCCTGCGCGAGGACTCGGGGGTGAACGCCAAGGTCAAGGCGGCCCTGACGCCGTCCTGCGGCACGTCCTATCCGGTGGTCGCGCAATACCTGAACGCGCCCGGAACGAGCGGGCCGCCGGTGCCCATCGCGGTGGTGTCGGTGTTCCAGTGCGGTGCCGAGACCTGCACGGTGCGCCGGGACGTGGCCGCGTACGTCTACCGGCTCTTCGAGGACGGGCGCACCGAGCGGGTGTTCGATTCCGAGGAGCCCGGCAGCCGGATCGAGATCGGCAAGCAGATGCTGGTACTGCAACTGCCGGTGTACCAGGGCAGCGAACCCGCGGTCTGCCCGTTCGGCGAACACGGGGTCGGACTGCGCTGGGACGGCTCGGAGTTCGTCGAGGACGTCGATGGAAAGGCTGTGTCGTGAGCAAACCGCACGTGCTCCTGGTCGAGGACGACGAGGTCATCCGCGAGGCGACCCAGCTCAATCTGGAACGCGACGGCTTTCGGGTGAGCACCGCCGCCGACGGCGAGGCGGGCCTCGCGGCGTTCCGGGCCGAGGGGCCGGACCTCGCCCTGCTGGACGTGATGTTGCCGCTGATGAACGGGATCAGCCTGTGCCGGCGGATCCGCGCGGAGAGCCTGATCCCGGTGATCATGGTGTCCGCCCGCGACGACCCGATCGACATCGTGGTCGGGCTGGAGGCGGGCGCCGACGACTACGTCACCAAGCCGTTCGACACCGTCGTCCTGCTGGCCCGGATCCGGGCCCTGCTGCGCCGCGCGCAACGCGCCGCGGGTCCGGACCAGGACCCGGGACCGCTGCGCTTCGGGGACCTGGAGATCGACCCCGACGGCGTGCAGGTGCGCCGCAACGGCAAGGTGCTGGCCCTGACGCCGACCGAGATGAAGCTGCTGTTGCGGTTCGCCGAGTCGCCGGGCACGGTGCTCGGTCGGGAGACCCTGCTCGAAGGCGTGTGGGAGTACGCGTGGGGCGGGGACACACGCGTGGTGGATGTGCACGTACAGCGGCTGCGCAACAAGATCGGCGCGCACCGGATCGAGACGGTGCGCGGTTTCGGCTACAAGTTGCGGGCCGGGTCGACCGGGTGAGCCTGCGTTGGCGCATCTCCGCGGTGGTCACGGTGGTCAGCGTGGCGGTCGCCCTCGCGCTGAGCCTGACCGTGCACTTCGCGTTCGCGTACAAGCAGGCGGACGAGGCGCGCAAGCTCCAGGTCGACCGGATCGACCTGGCCCTGCGCGAGTTCGCCCGGACCGGGCAGCCGACCTTCGGCAGCCGGGTGGACGATCCCGCGTTGCCCGGGGCGCTGCGGGTCGCGGTGCGCGACGGCGATCGGGCCACCCAGTTGTCCGACGGGTGGATCTGGGCGGCGGTCGGGGTGGACGGGCACGTGTTGTCGCTGCGCTCCAGCTATCGGGACCGGACCAGCGATCTGGCCTCGCTGGACCGGGTCCTGGTGCTGGGCGCGGTGTGCGTGGTGGTGTGCGGCGCCGCGGCGGGCGTGCTGATCGGGGCGCGGCTGTCGCGCCGACTGCGCCGGGCGGCGGACGCGGCTCGGCGGGTCGCGGCCGGCGAGCGCTCGATCCGGGTCCGGGCGGCGATCGGCGGCAGCAATCGGGACGAGGCCGCCGAACTGGCCACCGCGATGGACGCGATGGCGGACACGCTGCAGGCCCGGTTGGACGCCGAGCGCCGGGTCACCGCCGACATCGCGCACGAGTTGCGCACCCCGCTGACCGGGTTGAGCGCCGCCGCCGACCTGCTGCCCACCGATCGACCGGGCGAGTTGGTCCGGGATCGGGTCCGGGCGCTGCGCTCGCTGGTCGAGGACGTGCTGGAGGTCGCCCGGTTGGACACCGCGACCCAGCGCGCGGATCTGACCGAGGTGGCGCTGGGTGCGTTCGCCGCCCGGCGTGTGGCCACGATCGCGCCCGCGGCCGAGGTGCGGGTGGCGGACGAAGAGGTGGTGATCACCGACCCCCGGCGGCTGGAACGCATCCTGGCGAACCTGCTGACCAACGCGACCAAGCACGGGCTGGCGCCGGTGGTGGTCGAGGTGGACGGGCCGCGCATCCGGGTTCGGGACGCGGGACCGGGTTTCCCGGCCACGCTGCTCCGCGAGGGGCCCAGCAGGTTTCGCAAGGGCACGGACGACCGGGCGGTGGGCGGGCACGGGCTGGGGTTGACCATCGCGATGGGCCAGGCGGCGGTACTGGGCGCGTCGTTGACGCTGGCCAATCCGGAATCGGGCGGGGCGGTGGCGGAGTTGACCCTGCCGTCGGGGGCGTCGGCCGCGCCGTGAGGGCGGGTCGCCTCGGACGGGCGGCTCGCGTCGGGCGGGTGTGTGCCCGCATCGTGCGGAGGGCTCGCCCGCGTTGTGCGGAGGGCTCGCCTCATGGGCGCGGCCCGGCGCTCCCCCAAGCGAATGACAGCGAAGAAGGAGTGTCGCGTGGGTCCTGTGGTCGGTTTGTTGTTGGCCGCCGGTGGTGGGCGCCGGCTCGGTGGGCGGGCCAAGGCCCGGTTGCCGCATCGGGGGCGGCCGTTGGTCGAGTTCGGCATCGGCGAGTTGTTGCGCGGCGGTTGTGACCGGGTCGTCGTGGTGCTCGGCGCCGAGGCCGACACCGTGCTGGCCGAGGCGGACCTGGCCCGCGCCGTCGTGGTCCGCAACGACGACTGGGCGAGCGGCATGGGCTCCTCGCTCGCCGCCGGCATCGCCGCCCTGCCCACCGACGCCGAGGCGGTCGTGGTCACCCTGGTGGACATGCCCGGCGTGGGCGCCGCGGCCGTCGCGCGCCTGATCGCCGCGGCCGCCGGGCCCGAGGACCTGATCGCGGCGGGCTACACCGGCCGGCGCGGCCATCCGGTGTTGTTCGGCCGCGCGTGGTGGGCCGAATTGGCCCGTACCGCCGAAGGCGACGTCGGCGCCCGAACCCTGCTCGCCGCCCAGCGCGCCCGGGTCCGGCTGATCGAATGCGCGGACATCGCCGACCCGTTCGACATCGACACACCCGCCGACCTGGACCGGCTCACCCCCTGAACGCCGTACGGACCCGGGCCACCCGGCCCGGGTCCGTACGAAGTCTCGTGTGCTCGGCACCGCCCGAGCCCGGTGCTATGCCTGGTTGAAGAACCCGTCGTGGTTCTGCTGCGACGGATCGCCCGTCAGCAGGCGGGCGTCGGCCGGCATCAGCAGGAACACCCGCTTCGCCAGTCGCTCGATCGCACCTCGGCGGCCGAAGGTCAGCCCCGAGGCGAAGTCGACCACCCGCTTGGCGTCCGACTCGTCCATCGACGTCAGGTCGATCACGACCGGAATGTCCTGCCGGAAGTACTCACCGATCGCCCGTGCCTCGTGGTAGCTCTTCGGGTGCACGACGGCGATCCGCGTGCTCGGCCGAGCCGGCGTCTCCGAGGCGGCTGCCCGCGCGGCGAACACCTCCGACGCCGGCACCACGCTGCCCTCCAAGGCGCGCGAACGCGACTCCTCGGGCTCGTCGTCGTAGACCCAGCGCGACCCCGTGTCGTCGTCTTCCGCGTCGTATGTACCGGTCTCGTAGGCACCCGCGCCGGTGCGGTACAGGTCGTCGTCCACGTCCCCCGAACCGATCCCGAGCCACGAGCCGGCCTTGCGCAATGCGCCCATGGGCACCTCCGCGTCCGCTCGTCCCGGCCCCGTCCGGGCTATCTCGTCATCCTCCACTCGACCGAACTGTATGCGAGTGCCGGGCCTGGTGCGTCGAACGACGCGCCTATAAACGGACAGATCATCCAACCGACCTCGAACGGGCGTACCCAGTGCGGCTTCTGACGCCATTTGAGGTCTTTATCCGCGCATTTCGAAGCGAACCGCATCGAAATTCCGGGCGCGTCGTTCGAACACGATAACTCGAACTGATGTACGAATACCCGAATTCCACGAACCGCGGCCGGTCGGGGACGGACACGGACGCACCGGCACGGACCTCTACCGGTGGACCGGGGACAGGTCGCACACTCGGATGCGACATCTTCGGAGGTGAGCATGGATTCGCCTTTCCGCATCGTGCGGCCCCCTCGTCCGCTCGAAGAGCCGTATCCCTCGCGGGCCCGCATCAACGAACAGGTGGGCGCGGTCTGGGAGTGGGGGATGCGCGAGGATCCCGCGGCGGCCGTCCGGCTCTACCACCAGCTCGGCGAGGTCGCGAGTCGGGTGCTCGGCAGCACCGACCGCGACACGCTCAACATCCGCCGGGCCTATACGCACTTCGTCGGTCTGGACGGCGATCCCCGGCGCGCCGCCCAATTGTTGGCCGGCCTGATCCCGGTCGCCGCGCAACACCTGGGCCCCGGCGACTGGGTCACCCTGGACATGCGGCTGTGTCACGCCCGGTTCACCGGCGAGGGCGGCGAACCACCGCGCGCGGTGGCGCTGTTCACCCAGCTCGCGGCGGACATGACGCACGCGCTGGGCGCCGAGGCGGAGAGCACCCTGACCGCGCGCAGCTTCCAGGCCCGGTTCACCGGCGAATCCGGCGACCCGCTCCGGGCCGCCGCGATGTACGGCGCGCTCGCCCTGGACTCGATCCGGATCCTGGGCGCCGATTGCCTGGAATCGCTGGTCGCCCGGGCGGGACACGCGGTCAATCGCGGCCTCGCGGGCCATCGTGGCGAGGCCCTGGCCCTGTACGGACCGCTGGTCGCCGACTTCGCCCGGGTACTGGGTCCCGATCATCCCGAGACCCGTCAAACCCAGGTCTGGCAACAGTATTTCCGAGGGAGAAGCAGCTGATTCCCGTTCCCCGACGGCGGTTAAGGTGGCCTCTCCTGAACGACCGGAACGGGGAACGGTGGTCATGGAAGCACTGCGCGACGGGGATCCGACGCGGCTCGGGCCGTATCGGCTGCGCGGCCGGCTGGGTGAGGGCGGGATGGGCGAGGTCTTCCTCGGCACGTCCCCGAGCGGGGTTCGGGTCGCGGTCAAGACCGTGCGTCCGGAGTTCGCGACCGACCACGGCTTCCGGGACCGGTTCCGGCGCGAGATAGACCTCGCCCGGCGGGTGGACAGCGCCTGGACCGCGCCGATCGCCGAGGCCGACCCGGATGCGCAACCGCCGTGGCTGGCCACCGAATACCTGACCGGGCTGTCGTTGTCCGAGGTGATCGCCCGGTACGGTCCCCTGCCCTGGGGCGCGGTGCGCGTGCTGGGGGCGCAGTTGGCCGAGGCGTTGATGGCGATCCACCGCGCGGGCCTGATCCATCGCGACCTCAAGCCGTCCAACGTCGTGCTCGGCCGGGATCGGCTGCGGGTGATCGACTTCGGCATCTCCCGTGCGGTGGACGACGGCGGCCAGGGACTGACCGGAACCGGACGGGTGGTCGGATCGCCCGCCTTCATGTCGCCGGAGCAGGCGGGCGGGCGCACGCTCGGGCCGGCGAGCGACGTGTTCTCGCTCGGTTCGGTACTGGTGTACGCGGCCACCGGACACGGGCCGTTCCATCGGGATCCGCCGGTGCCGCGGTTGCAGATGATGTTGCGGGTGCTGCGCGACGAACCGGCGCTGGACGAAGTACCGGACATCATCCGGAACTTGCTCGCCGAGTGCCTGGACAAGGAGCCGACCCGGCGACCCGAGCCGATCGCCGTGCTGGAGCGCTGTCTGGGCGGCGGCGAACCGCCGTCCACCACATCGTGGTTGCCGGCCGGGCTCGCGGCCGAGCTGGAGCGGCGCCACCTGCACGATCCGGCGGCGCCGGTCGAGGTGGCAAACGAGATGCCGGAGCCGCCTGCTCGGACCCCGGTCGGCGGAACGGACGACGGCGCATCCACCGCGACGAGCCGGCCGGCGTCGGGCGGTTCGAACGGCACGGGCGGATCGGGCGCGCTTGGTGGGCCGGGTGGGCCGGGTGGGCCCGTTGAGCCGGGCGGACTTGGCGCGCCACCGCCGCAGCCGAGCCTGCCGCCGACCGTCGGCAGCCCGGATCCGCCGCTCGGGAAGCGGGCGTTGGCCCGCCGCACCTTCCTGTTCGGCGGCGGCGCCATCGCCGTGGCCGCGGCGGGTGGCGGCATCGGCTGGATGTTGATGGGCGACGAGGCGGATCCGGGCAAACGGGTGTGGACGTATCCGGCCGGCGCTGCCGCCGGTTGCGCACTGAGCGTGCAGGGCGACCTCGTCTACCACGTCGCCGAAGGCGTGGGCGGCGGCAAGGGCCAGGTCACCGCGATCGACGCGGAGTCCGGCAAACAGGTCTGGCGCAAAGCCACCGCGGGCAGTTCGGTGTCCGCGCCGCTGACCACGAAGAAGCACGTGTTCGTCGTCTCCTGGACGGTGAACACCACGGCATCGGTCCCGGAGCCGTCCCAGCCCTCGACCTGCGTCGTGCACGCGTTCGACCCGATCAACGGCGAACAACGCTGGGTCCTGGAGTACGCGGCCCGCTGGGTCAACCTGCCGGCGGCCCTGGACGGCGAATTGTTGTACCTGGGCGTCGCCGAGGAGAACTCGTTCTCCACCGGCCCCGGCCGGATCGTCGCGATCGACGCGACCACCCACCGGGAGGTGTGGAAGGCGGACATGTCCAGGGACACCGGTTTGCCGGCCACGCCGGTGTTCGCCAACGGTCTGGTCCATGTGTTCGCCGAGCCCCGGAACAGCTCGAACCCGGCGGTGATCCGCGCCTACGACCGCAGCGGTACGCCCAAGTGGGAGATCCCGTTCAAGGACTGCCCGTGGGGTCGCGACGTGGTGCCGGCCGGCGACCGGGTGCTCGCGCTGGTGACCTCGGGTCGGAGCAACGGCCAGTACACCTGGCAGCGCTACGCCCGCGACGCGACCACCGGCGCCGCGGTCTGGGGCCCGATCCCGGTCAAGGGCGGAGCCACCGGCGGTCTCACGCTCGCCGGCGACACCGCGTTCCTGGTCTACGAGGGGGCCGACGACACGGCCCGGTCGGGTGTGGTGGCGGTGGATCCGCTCACCGGCGCACAGGTGTGGAAGTACGAGATGGAGACCCGCAACGTCAGCGGGATCACCCGGGTGGGCGACACCGTCTACGTCGCGAGCCACCCCTCCAAGGCGCAGGCCGGCGTACCGCCCACCGCCTCGGGCACCGCGCCGCCCACGAACGGGCCGGCCACGTCGGTGGCCAAGGGCGCGGTTCACGCGCTGGAGGCGAAGACCGGCAATCTCGTCTGGAAGCGCGAAATGCCGTCCCGCGGCGCGCTGGAGACACCGGTCGTGGCGGACGGCAAGGTATACGTCGCGATGGACGCGACGTCGAGCAATGCGAGTGGCGACGACGCCGCGCACCTGTTCGCGCTGACGGAGAAGACCGGCGAACCGGCCTGGCAGGTCGTCCTGCCGGCGCCGGTGTCGTCCCGGGTGGTGTCGGCGAAGGGCAACGTCTACCTCGGGCAATGGCAGCGCCCGGACACCCCGAAGCCGGAGGCATCGGTGGTCGCGTACGAGGGGTGAGCCCGGAGGGGGCTCGGGCGGGCGGCCCGGGTGGGCGCTCGGACGAGCGGGCGGTCGCGCGGCTCGCGCGGCCCGGCTCGGGCGGGCCACACATGAATGGGCGCGAAGCGGGAACGGGAACGAAGTTGTGGGCGGATCGCCCACTCCGCCCCCGCACATCCCCTGCACATTCCTTCCCCTCCCTCCCCTCCCCCTCCCCGAGACGAGGAAGCATGGCCGAGTTGGGACCTGTCGACGCCATCGTGTTGGGCTTTCCGGGCCAGCGGCTGACCTCGTCCGTACTGGAAGCGTTCGAGTCGGTCGAGGAGCGCGGCGACGTGCGGTTGATCGACGCGATGATCGTGGTCAAGGACATCGCGGGCGAGGTGAGCAGCCACGAGGTCAGCGAGTTCGAGGGGCTGCGCGACATGGCGGCGGAGTTGGCCGCGCGCGAGATGTTGGGGCTGGCCGGGGACGAGGACGCCGACCAGATCGGGCAGGTCATGCCGCCCGACTCGCTCGTGGTGGTGCTGTTCGTGGAGAACATCTGGGCCCGCGAGGTGGCGACCCGAATCCGCGATTCGGGCGGCCGGTTGCTCTCCTACACCCGGTTGCCGCAGTCCGTACTGGACGACGCCGAGGAAGCGCTGGCCGGGACACCCGACGGCACCTGAAGAAAACGAATCGATTCCCGAATGGCAAAGTAGGGCAAAATATCGCAACCCACCCTACCGGTTGGCCGTCTCCACCAATGCAAGGGCCATCCCCAAGCAAGCGGAGGTCGACATGACCACCAACATTCGCCGCACGGCCGCCATCACCCTGGCCGCCGGACTCCTCCTCACCGCCGGCGCCGCCGCTCCGGCACTCGCCGCGGAGGGCTCCCCGCCCGGCGTGACCCAGACCCGACAGATCGGCGTCGTGGAGAAGGTGACCGCCTTCTACGACCAATACCTCTCGGCCGTCAACGGCACCAACCCGAACATGAACCCGACCGAGGTCCGCAACGAATTCCTCACCCCCGACCTCAACGCCCGCCTGGACCAGTGGGCCGAGGAGCACGGGGCCGACCCCGTCTTCCGCGCCCAGAACACCCCCCAGAGCCGCGACGTCCGCTACGAAGGCAGCGGCGCCGGCAGCGCCACGGTGATCGTCACCGAACACTTCGGCGACTCCACCATCGACGTCTGGTACCAAGTCCCCCTCGCCGGCGGCCGAATCACCGACCTGACGGACGCCCCGCAGTAGGCCGACGTCGGATCGAACCGAGGGAGGGCCGAGGTGATTCGCCTCGGCCCTCCCTCTTCGCGCCGCGCCCGAATCAGGCCGATTCGGTCGGGAGGCCCGCGGCGGTCCAGTCCTCGATGCCCTCGGCGTACTTGCGGATGTTGGTGTAGCCCAGACGCGTCAGCCGGTCGGCGACTTGGCCGCTGTTCGGGCAGGCGGTGTTCGAGCAGTACGTGACGATCGCCGCGTCGCGGTCGGGCAGGAGGGTCGGGGCGAGGGTGTCGACCTCGTCCCGGACCAGGGCGAGCGCGCCGGGCAGGTGCTGCTTGGCCCAGTACTCCCCACCGAGCGCGTCGACGACGGTCACGGTGCCGGCGGCGATCTCGGCGCGCAGTTCGTCCCGGGTGATGAGTGCGGTCATGGCGGTGCCTCCACCTCACAGAGAATCGGACTATAGTCCGCTTGTGCCAAGAGACGCTAACGGACCGCAGTCCGCTTCCGCAATCCCCCTGGACCTCCTCCGCACCCCACCCCCCAAGGAACGCGCCGACGCCGCCCGCAACCGAGCCGCAGTCCTGGAAGCCGCCGCACGGCTCTTCGCCGAACACGGCGTCGCAGCGGTATCGATGGACCAGGTGGCAACGGCGGCCGGAGTCGGCAAGGGCACGCTGTTCCGCCGCTTCGGCGACAAGTCCGGCCTGGCCGCGGCGCTCCTGGACGCCCGGGAGCGGGTCTTGCAGGAGGCGATCCTGCACGGCCCGCCACCCCTGGGCCCGGGAGCCCCGGCGGCGGAACGCCTCCCCGCGTTCGTCGACGCCTACCTCGACTACCTACTGGAACACCTGGACCTGATCCGCATGTCGGAAACCGCCTCCCCCGGCGCCCGCTACCGCATCGGCGCGTACCGCTTCTGGCACCGCCACGTGACGATCCTGCTGGACGCGACGACCCCCGACCCGGAACACACGGCCCACACACTCCTGGCACCCCTGGCAGCCGAACACGTCACCGCCCTGCTCCCGGAGCTGGGCCCGAAACGAATCCGCGCGGGTGCGATCCGGTCGGCTCGGGCCGCAGCGCGCCCCGAGCACCGCTGACGGGCCCCGCCGGCGCTGCGGCCGCTCCCGGCGATCCGCAGCGTCAGCGACCGACCCCCGTCGCGGAGTGCACCCGCCAACTCTCCTCGTATGGGATCCGCGTGCCCGGCGTGCCCCCCGTGTCGAGATGCGCGAGCAGACTTTCGACGTACCGGCTTTCCCCGTCCGTGCGCATCGGGGCGATCTTCGCGCCGGAGAACTTGCGCACGACGCTCGCATCGGCGTCCGTCCACAGGCGGTCGACGGCCAGCGCCAAGCGGTCGAGAAGGTACTCGAACGTCCGGTGGGAGAACTGCAGTTCCGACCCCGCAGGGGGTTCGAGGCTGGGGTGGGCCGTGAAACCGCGCAGCTTGACCAGGGCGTCGGACTCGGGAACGGACTCACCCTCCGCGACCGTCTCCAGGTTCTCCAGATGGTTCAGCCCATTGCGCAACCGCTGCGTGACGCCCTGTTCGGTGCGCTCCGAGACGCATCGCCCGACGAGTTCGGCCCCGTCGAGCGACAGCGACGCGGCGGCGAGGTACTGCCCCTGCGTCACCAACAAGCCCGCCGACGCGATGTATTCGCGCAGCACGCCGGCGGTGTACAGGTACTTGCAGCCGTACGGCGGTATCCCGTACCGCGCGGCGACCGGCGCCCAGACCTCGGCCTCACCTCGCGGCAACGCGTGCCGGGTACGGCGAATCGATGACTTCATGGCCACATGGGTACCGGTGCGCACAACCCTCGGACAACCGGATTTCTCCGCATGGCGTCCCGACCGAGTATGCGACGGAAGTTCTCGGTGTCGGTCGCGAGTTGTCCGTCGAGTACACGCTCGACTGAGGATCCGGGGTCAGTCGCCGGCGGGCCTTGGCACGGGTGGGGTCGGTTGGGTGGTGGGCTTTGCCGGTTGCCGGCGGAACAGGACCGGGGCGGCGGCCAGGGAGGCCAACAGGGTGCCGGCGCCCGCCAGTTGCAGGGCGCCCGCGCCGCCGAGGGAGGTTGCCGTCGGGCCGCCCAGGGCCGTGCCGGTCAGGTTCGCGGCGTTGAGGGCCGCGCTGGAGGAGGCGAACGCGCGGCCTCGGGTTTCCCGTGGAACGCGGGCGTGGATCAGGTTGCGGATGGCCAGGTTCTGGAGGGTGTTGGCCACGCCCGTCAGGACGAAGGCGACGAAGGCGACGGCGAGGATCGGTACGGTCGCGCTGACGAACAGGGCCCCGCCCATCATCGCCCCGGCCCCGGCCAGGACCCGGGGTTGCCAGGCCAACGGGATGCGCGCGGCCAGGAACGCGGCGGCGAGGAGCATGCCGACGGTGTGGCCGGTGACCAGCCACCCGTAGCCCGCGTCCGAGGCGCCCAGATCGTCCCGGATGAAGAAGACCCGCGCCACGTTCAGCATCGCGGTGAACACGATCGCGGTCGCCAGCGCCGGGATCGCCACCCGCAACAACCGGTCGCCGCCGAGCACGCCGACCCCCTGGCGCACCTGGCCGAGCCACCCGAGTCGAGCGTCGCCGGCGGCCGGCTCGCGGCGGATCCGCAGGACGACGAACACCGCGGCCACCACCGCGAAGGACCCCGCGTTGCCCAGCAGAACGGCCCGATCACCGACCACGGCGACCAGCACCCCGGCCAGGGCCGGCCCCGCCACGTTGCCGACCGAGCGAAACGTCTCCAGGCGCGCGAACCCTCGGGTCGTGTCCGCGTCGCCCACGATCTCGGGTACCAGGAGCTGAAGCGTCGGCGAGACCACCGCCAAACCGGCGCCCAGCAGTGCCAGCAGCACGATGGTGGCCACGACGTCCGTGGTGAACGCCAACCCGAGCGCCACCGCCGCCTGGAGCCCGGTCACCGTCACCACCAGCCGACCACTCTCCACCCGATCCGGCAACGGACCCGCCAACGGCCCGACCACGACGATCGGCAACACGCTCGCGATCACCAACGCCGAGATCACCACCCCGGACCGTCCTTGATCGTGTAATCGCAGGGTCAACACGACCATGGCCATCTGGTCGCCCATCGAGGACAACCCGTAGGCGGCGGCCACCACGGAGAGCACGACATTCGCATTCCGACGCATCCCGCGATGCTGCCGGCCGCAAAGGCCGGTCGGCACCCGCGAGATGCCCCCGACCGCCTCGGGATTCGGGGGGGCCGGCCGCGGGGCCACCCGCCGCGACCGCTCCGCTGATCGTGATGCGCCACGTGCAGCCATGCGGTCGAGCCGGCCGGCGTGTTGCCGGTGGGGATTAACCGCGGACGCGGACGATGTTGTCGCAGTGATCAAGGTGATCCACCCGCACGAACAGCAGGAGTTGACCAACATGGCGGAGCGAGCCCGTATCGGTGTGACCGGCCTGGCCGTGATGGGGCGCAACCTGGCCCGCAACTTCGCGCGGCACGGGCACACCGTCGCCGTGCACAACCGGACCTCGGCCAAGACCCGGGCGTTGGTCGACGAGTTCGGCGACGAGGGCACCTTCCTGCCCGCCGACACCGCCGAGGAGTTCGTCGCACTACTGGAGCCGCCTCGGCGGCTGGTGATCATGGTCAAGGCCGGTGCGCCCACCGACGCGGTGATCGACGAGTTCGCCGCGCTGCTCGAACCCGGCGACATGATCGTCGACGGCGGCAACGCGCACTTCGCCGACACCCGCCGGCGCGAGGCCGCGCTGCGCGAGCGCGGGATCCACTTCGTCGGCTCCGGGATCTCCGGCGGCGAGGAGGGCGCGCTGCTCGGCCCGAGCATCATGCCGGGCGGCTCCCCCGAGTCGTATGCCGCGCTCGGCCCGATCCTGGAGGACATCGCCGCGAAGGTCGACGGTGTGCCGTGTTGCGCGCACATGGGCCCGGACGGCGCCGGTCACTTCGTCAAGATGGTGCACAACGGCATCGAGTACGCCGACATGCAGCTGATCGCCGAGGCGTACGACCTGCTCGATCGCGCGCTGGGGTGGCAACCCGGCCGGATCGCCGAGGTGTTCCGGACCTGGAACTCCGGCCGACTGGAGTCCTACCTGATCGAGATCACCGCCGAGGTACTCGCGCACACCGACGCGGCCACCGGCCGGGCGTTCGTCGACGTGGTCCAGGACCGGGCCGAGCAGAAGGGCACCGGCCGATGGACCGTGCAGACCGCGCTGGACCTCGGTGTTCCGGTCAGCGGTATCGCCGAGGCGGTGTTCGCCCGGTCGTTGTCCGGACACGCCGACCTGCGCGCGGCGGCCCGGGAGTTGCCCGGTCCGACCCGCACCACGCTCGACGCGGACGCGGCCGACCGCTTCGCCGACGATGTCGAGCAGGCGCTGTACGCGTCCAAGATCGTGGCGTACGCGCAGGGCATCCATCAGATCGAGGCAGGCAGTGCCGAATACGACTGGTCGATCGATCCCGGTAAGGTCGCCGAGATCTGGCGTGGCGGCTGCATCATCCGGGCCCGCTTCCTGAATCGCATCCGGGAGGCGTACGAGGCCGACCGCAAGCCCGACTCGCTGCTGACCGCCGACTACTTCCGAAACGCGATCGCCGGCGCCCAGGACGCCTGGCGTCGGGTGGTCGTCACCGCCGCCGAACTGGGCATCCCCACCCCGGGCTTCGCCGCCGCGCTGTCCTACTACGACGGCCTGCGCTCGCCCCGCCTGCCAGCCGCGCTGATCCAGGGGCAGCGGGACTACTTCGGTGCGCACACCTACCGCCGGGTGGACCGCGAGGGTTCCTTCCACACCGAGTGGTCCGGCGACCGCACCGAGCACTCGGTCTGATCGAGGGCGGAGCCGGCCACCGGCAGCGGCCACCACACGGCCGCTGCCGGTCCGGATCACCTCACTCCCAGCGCCCCGCCAGCAGCCGCGTCATCGCGCCCGTCAACGACCCGCGCAACTGTCGACGCACCGGCGGCGTCAGGTGCCGCAGCCACAGATGCGCCGCCCGCTCACCCATCAGCCCCACGCACAACAGCGGATCCTCGAACAGGAACGCCGGCGCGTGCCAGCTCACGCACACGTTCGGATCGGGGTCCACGGCCGGCACCCGCCGGATGCCCACCGCGGCCAGCCCGGTGGCGCAGAGCAGACAGCAGCCCCCGCCGACCTCCATCGCGGTATCCGTGAACTCGCCCGATTCCAAAGGCAGTCCGTGCATCCGGGCCTGCTGGAGGCAATCCATCTCGGCGTGCAGCCCGCGCTTGGGCGAGCCCTCGAAAATCCGCCGGCCGAAGCTCATCACACAGTCCGCGTCGGGCTTGGCCGGCACCGCCCGCCCGAGCGTCTCGACCCGCCCCTCGGCGGCCCGCACCCACCCCACCCAGTCACCGGCGATCTTCGGCACGATCATCTCGGCGGGCGGTGTCTGCACCCGGCCGCCGGAAACCTTCGGACAGTACTCGCAGTGCATGGCGCCTCCCCAGGGACGACATGCCGCAAGCTAGCGTGCGCGGGGTCGAACCCGCCAGCACAAGACCGGCCGACAATCACCGGAAAACCACCACTTGTGCGGCCGAAGGGACTCGAACCCTCATATCCTCTCGGACGGCAGGACCTAAACCTGCTGCGTCAACCAATTGCGCCACGGCCGCGCGACCGACCTGCGCGACAACGCCCCGAGGTCGACCACGCCTCATGCTAGTGCCCACCGGATCGACCGGCCGGCATATATCCCCCCACGACCAACCATCCGGCCGAGCCCGAGCCGACGTCGAGTCGACCTCGAAGCCGTTCCCGAGCCGCCCCCGCGGTGGCCCGCGACGCCCGTCCCTCAGCGGATCAGCCGCCCGGTCGCCCGCCGCGCCAGCGCCAACGCGCTCTCCCGAGTCGTCCCGCCCAGTCCGAGCACCGTGCGCGTACTCAGCCCCTCCAACAGCGCGAGCAACTCCGAGGCGACCGCGTCCGGATCGTCGATCAGCAATACCTCGCGCTCCGCACCCCGGGTCAGGACGGTGACCAGGTCGGCGTGCCAGCCGAGGTCGATCTCGTCCTGCGCGACCCGCAGTTCCACGTTGCCGGCCGTCCTGGCCCACAGCTCCAGCCACAACATCCAGCGCGGATCGCGCGGGCCGACCGGCAGGTACAGGCCCAGGAACAGGTCGAGCTTGCGATCGGCCGCGACCCGGCGCGCGAGCAGCCGGGCCCGCTCCTCGCCCAACCGCTCCTCACTCCAGCGCAGCGCGGCCAGCAACAACCGATCCTTGCTGCCGAAGTAGTACAGGATGTGCCCGCCGCTGGTGCCCAGGCGCTCCGCGAGACCGGACATGGTCAGCTTGGCCAGGCCGTGCTCGGCGATCGCCGTTATGGCCTCCTCGAGCATCCGATCCTGGGCGATCCGACCGTCGCTCCGCCGCGTGGCCACCACCGACACCCGCCTTTCGATCGCGCGGCCGACCCACGACCCGCTCGCGCAAGGGCTCGACCCTATCCCGCCGGCCACGCCGACCTTGAACGACGGTCAAATTCTGGTCGGGTTCGCCACGAACTCTTGACACCTTCCTTGCTCGCAGCGCACCTTGAGTGGCGTTCAAAGTTCTTGAATGCCATTCAAGCTTCGGGTTCGGCCCGAACGCCCACGAAGGCCACACCGCACACCATGAGGAGGAGGTCCGGTGACCCTGCCCCGCACGGACTCCACGAGCGGCGCGGCAAGCGGCGACGCATCCGCCGCCCCGCGCACCACCCCCGCCGCCGACCCGCCCGGCTTCGGCCGGGGTGTCGCCTCCGACGAGCTCTTCCAGGTGGAAACCCGCGGGATCGACCCGATCCCGGACGACGAACGACACGGCAGCGCCAAGGACGTCTTCTGGCTCTGGTTCGGCTCGAACCTGTCGTTCACGTTCGTCATCAACGGCACCCTCGCGGTGATGTTCGGCCTCTCCTTCTGGGCCGCCATCGCCGTGGTGGTGGTCACCGGTCTGTCCTTCTTCGCGGTCGGTGCGCTCGGCCTGGCCGGGGTCCGCACCGGCACCGCGACGCTGGTGATCTCGCGCGCCGCGTTCGGCGTACACGGCAACTTCCCGGCCGGCCTGCTGAACTGGGTGGTCGGCATCGGATACACCATCCTCAACACCGTGGTCGGCACCTTCGCGCTCGAAGGGCTGTTCGCCAAGCTCGGCTGGGCCGGCGGCGACCTCGCCCGGGTGGTCGCGCTCGCGATCACCCTCTCGCTCACCTTCGCCGTGGCGATGTGGGGGCACGCCACCGTGCAGGCCGCCGAACGCTGGATGGCCTACGTGCTGGGCATCGGCTTCGGCCTGCTGATCCTGTTCGTGGTCCCGGGCCTGGAGACCGGAGCCGCGCCGGAGACCTCGAACAGCTTCCACGCGATCTCGCTCGCCGTGCTCGTCCTGGTCGCCGGCCCGATCTCCTACCTGCCGATGCCCTCGGACTACACCCGTTATCTGCCCCGGGACACCTCGCTGCGCTCGATCACCCTGTGGGGCGCGGCCGGCGGAATGCTCTCCTCGGTGCTGCTCGGCGTGGTCGGCGTGGCCGCCGCCACCCAGGCGGACATGACCGACCCGGTGGCCGGTGTCGCCGACCTGGTGCCGAACTGGTTCGAGGCGCTGTTCCTGCTGCTCGTGGTGGGCGGCTCGATCACCAACTCGATCCTGACCCTGTACTCCTCCAGCCTGAACCTCCAGGTGCTCGGCATCCCGTGGTCGCGCTCCAAGGGCATCCTGGTCAGCACTGCGTGCATCCTGGTCGGCTCGTTGTGGGCGCTGTTCAACGGCAACTTCACCGACAACCTGACCAGCTTCCTGTCCGTGCTCGTGGTGGTGTTCGCGCCGTGGGGCGGGGTGTTCATCGCGGACACGCTGATGCGCCGCTGCCGCTACGACGCCGACGGCCTGCACGACCTGCGCGGCGGCGCCTACCGGTATCGCGGCGGTTTCCACCCCGCCGGGATGATCGCGCTCGCCGCCGGCATCGTCTTCGCCTGCCTGACCGCCGAGTCCGCGCTGTGGACCGGCGCACTGGTGGAGACCTTCGACGGCGACTTCACCCTGCTGGGCACGGTCGTCTCCGGCGGCCTGTACTGGCTGCTCGCCCGCCGCGAACCGCAATTCGCCGAGCGCTGATCGACCCCGAAACCAACCACCCCGCACCACGTTTCCGCGCCACCCCCCTGGAGCCACCGTGTCCCACACCGCCGATCTGGTCCTGCGCAACGCCCGCCTGCACACCGTGGACCCCGACCTGCCCGAGGCCGAGGCACTCGCGGTGCGCGCGGGCCGGATCGCCTGGGTGGGGGCGGACGCCGACGCCGCGGCCTGGATCGGTCCGGACACCGTCGTACTCGACGGCGCCGGGCGGCGGGTGTTGCCCGGCTTCGTCGACGCGCACAACCACGTGCGGCTGGGCTCGGACGACGCGTGCGTGCAATTGGCGGGCGTGCGCACGCTGGCCGGCATCCACGAGCGGATCGGCACCTGGCTGGCGGCCAACCCGGACGCCGAGTGGATCGAGGCCGAGGCGTTCGACTACTCGGCGATCCCGGACGGCCGGATGCCGCGGGCGAGCGACCTGGACCCGGTCACGGGCGCGGTGCCGGCCTTCGTGCTCAGCTACGACGTGCACACCGCGTGGCTCAACAGCGCGGCGATCAAGCGGCTCGGGATCACCCGGGACAGCGACATCCTGCCGTTCGGCCGGGTGGACAAGGACCCGGAGACGGGCGAGCCGACCGGCTTCGTCAAGGACTTCGCGGTCCGCGGGCTCTCCCGTGACGGGCACCGGGCGCTGCGCGAGCTGGGTCTGCCCTGGGCCTCGGCCGACCGGCAGTACGGCCGGCTGGCCAAGAGCCTGGACGACGCGATCCGGTTCGGCATCACCACCGTGGTCGAGCCGCAGAACTCGCTCGACGACCTGGCCCTGTACACCCGTGCCCGACACGAGGGCCGGCTGCGCTCGCGCGTCGTCGCGGCGCTGTTCCACCCGCGCGGCACCACCGCGGCCGACCTGGACGAGTTCGCCGAGGCCGCCCGCACGTACGCCGACGACCGGCTGCGGGTGGGGCCGCTCAAGCTGTACATCGACGACGTGGTCGAGCCGCGCACCGCCGCGCTCCTGGAACCGTACCGCGGGTGTGCGCACCACCGGGGCGAGACGTTCTACCCGGCCGAGGAGTTCGCCGACCTGCTGGCCGAGCTGGACGGCCGCGGCTTCCAGTGCTTCGTGCACGCCACCGGCGACCGGGGCATCCGTACCGTCCTGGACGCGGTCGAGCACGCCCGTACGGTCAACGGCGCACGCGACGCGCGGCACCAGGTCGTGCACGTGGAATGCCTGGACCCGGCGGACGTGTCGCGCTTCGCCGAGTTGGGTGTGGTCGCCTGCATGCAGCCGAGGCACTGCGCGCCGGAGATCGCCGGACCGGGTCGGGACTGGGCGGAGAACGTCGGCGAGGAGCGCTGGCACAAGGCGTGGCCGATGCGGAGCCTGCACGCGGCGGGCGCGGTGTTGGCGCTGTCCAGCGACTGGAACGTGGCCGAGATGGACCCGATGGTCGGCGTGTACACCGCGCTCACCCGGGCGCCGCTGGCCGGCGGCCCGTCCTGGATCCCGACCGAGACGCTCGACGTCGAGACCGCGGTGCGCGGCTACACGATGGGCTCGGCGTACGCCAACTTCCTTGAGCACGAGCGCGGTTCGCTGACCGTCGGCAAGCTCGCCGACTTCGTCGTGCTCTCCCGGGACGTCATGACCATCGCCCCGGCCGACATCTTGGGCACGGTCTGCGAGATCGTCGCGGTCGGCGGCGAGATCGTGCACACCACCGAAGCCGAGCGCACCACCGAAGCCGTGCACCCCGCCTGACCGGCCCCGCCGTGCCGCCTACGGTCGCTGCGCCGCCACCAGTTCGCGGGCCTCCTCGATCGTTTCCACCGCCGGGGGCGAGCCCATCAGCGGCTTGCGCGCGGTCTCGGTCATCGAGATCGCGGCGACCAGGCCCACGACGGCCGCGAGCATCATGTAGAAGGCCGGCATGTAGTCGTTGCCCGTCCCGCTGACCAGCGCCTCGCTCACGAACGGGGTGGTGCCGCCGAACAGCGAAACCGAGATGTTGAACGAGACGGACAACGCTCCGGAGCGGATCTCGGTCGGGAACAGGGCGGGCAACGCGGCGGACATGGTGGCCAGGAAGCAGACCAGGACCAGGCCCAGGATCAGCAGGCCGATGAAGATCGGCACCAGCCGGCCGGTCTGGAGCAGTACGAAGCACGGCAGCGGCAGCACGATGAAGCCGACGCAGCCGGCGATGATCACCGGCCTACGGCCGATCCGGTCGGTCAGCGCGCCCAGCGGGTGGATCACCGCGAGCAGCACGACCATCACCACGACGATCTGCAACAGGCCGTGCGTCTCGTCGTAGCCGAGGGTGTCGGAGAGATAGGTCGGCATGTACGACAACAGCATGTAGTCGTTGATGTTGTACGCCGCGACCAGCGCGATGCAGATGATCATCGCGCGCCGCTGGCCGAGGAAGATGCGCTTGAACTCGCTCAGGGTCTCCGACCCGCTCCCGGCATCGTCGCCCTCGCCCGCCGCCGACCGTTCCAGCACCTTCGCGAACGCCGGCGACTCCTCCAGCCGCAACCGCAGATACAGCCCGATCACCCCGATCGGACCGGCCACCAGGAACGGGATGCGCCAACCCCACGACCGCATCTCGTGCTCGCTGAGCACCGCGGTCAACAGGGTGACCAGGCTCGCCGCCAGGATGTAGCCGATCAGCGTGCCGAACTCCAGGAAGCTGCCGTAGAACCCGCGCCGCTTGTCCGGCGCGTACTCGGCGATGAAGGTGCTCGCGCCGCCGTACTCGCCACCGGCCGAGAAGCCCTGGAGCATCCGGAACAGGATCAGCAACACCGGCGCCAGGAAGCCGATCGTGTCGTAGCCCGGAATCAGCCCGATGCACAATGTGCCGCTCGCCATCATCAGCATGGTGATCGCGAGCACCTTCTTGCGCCCGATCCGGTCGCCGAGCGGCCCGAAGAAGAAGCCGCCGAGCGGTCGGACCAGGAACGCGGCGGCGAACGTCGCGAACGAGGACAACGTCTGCGCGGTGTCGTTCCCGGACGGAAAGAACACCTTCCCGATCGTGACCGCCATGTAGGCGTAGATGCCGAAGTCGTACCACTCCATGGCGTTGCCGAGCATGGTCGCCCGGACCGCGGTGTCCACCGTCTTGGTGTCGACGACCGTGATGTCTTCCTCGCGCACCTGTCTCCCTCGTCCTGCGGTCGCCCCGCGCTCCAGGTTGGGGCAGACCGCCGCGCAAGACGGGGCACGACACAGGATTACGCGCAAAAAGCCCCGAATCACCCGAAGATCGGGCGAATCGGGGCCGTTCTACGGAGCTCCGAGCGGAGCGTCCGAGCGAGCTCAGGCCGCGTCGAGCTTGAGGTCCTTGATCAGCTTGGCGACGTGACCGGTCGCGCGCACGTTGTAGAGCGCCCGCTCGATCCGGCCGCTCTCGTCGACGACGAACGTGGAGCGGATCACGCCCTTGACGGTCTTGCCGTACATGGTCTTCTCGCCGAACGCGCCGTACGCCTCCAGCGTGCTCTTGTCCGGGTCGGCGACCAGCGTCACCGTGAGCTTCTCCTTCTCCCGGAACTTGCCGAGCTTCTCCGGCTTGTCCGGCGAGATGCCGACCACGTCGTAGCCCGCGCCGGCGAGCAGCTCCAGGTTGTCGGTGAAGTCGCACGCCTGCTTGGTGCAGCCCGGGGTCAGTGCGGCCGGGTAGAAGTACACGATGACCTTGCGGCCCGCGTAGTCGGACAGCGAGACGTCCTTGCCGTCGGCGTCGGACAGGGTGAAGGCGGGGGCGGTGTCGCCCGCCTGGAGGCGGTCGCTCACGAAGAACTCCTCGGATCGCTCGGCAACGTATGCCGCCACGCTAGCGCTGCCGTCCGACCGATTCGGCTCCCGAGCGCCGCGGCGCGGTCGCGCGTCCCGCAGGGGCGTCGTTCGTCAAAGCCGGGCAAAGAACGCCCCCCGTGCGCCGTTGTTGCCTCGATCACCCAATTGCGAGCCTTTTGCAGTTGCGGCCACAAGCCATAAAATCCCACAGCCGAATCCGGCATTTCGGGAGGCGTCACATGCACATACCCAACGGGTTCATCGACGGCCCGGTATCCGCGGGGGCCGGAGTCGTCGCCGTCGCCGGGATCGCCGTCGGCCTGCGCGGCGCGCGCCGGGAGCTGGACGAGCGCACCGCGCCGCTGGCCGGCCTGGTCGCGGCCTTCGTCTTCGCGGTCCAGATGCTCAACTTCCCCGTGGCCGGCGGCACCAGTGGCCATCTGCTGGGCGGCACCCTGGCCGCGATCCTGGTCGGCCCGTACACCGGCGTGTTGTGCGTGGCGGTGGTGCTGCTGATGCAGGGTCTGTTCTTCGCCGACGGCGGCCTGACGGCGCTGGGCCTGAACATCACCATCATGGGCATCGTGACCGTCGTGGTCGGCTACGGGCTGTTCCGCCTCGTGCTGGGCCTGCTGCCGGCCCGGCACTCGTCGGTGCCGATCGCCGCGTTCGTCGGCGCGCTCGTCTCGGTGCCCGCGGCGGCCTGCGTGTTCACCGTTTTCTACGCGATCGGCGGGACCACCGACGTGTCGATCGGCAAGGTGGCCGGCGCGATGATCGGCGTGCACGTGCTGATCGGCATCGGCGAGGCGATCATCACCGCGGCCACCGTCTCCAGCGTGCTCGCGGTCCGGCCCGACCTCGTCCACGGCGCTCGCGGCCTCGCGCGCCCGCTCGAACTGCGCTCGGCAGGGGGATCCCGATGACCCGCGTCCGTACTCGCACCCTGCTGATCGCGGGCGCGTTGCTCGCCCTCGTGCTGGCCGGTTTCGTGAGCTATTACGCGAGCCAAAGCCCGGACGGCCTGGAGAAGGTGTCCGCGGACAAGGGCATCGACGCCAAGGAGCAGGAACACCAGATGAAGGACGGCCCGCTGGCCGACTACACCGTCAAGGGCGTGCACAACGAGCGGCTCTCCGGCGGTCTGGCCGGCGTGATCGGCGTGGGTGCCACCCTGCTCGTCGGCACCGGCGTCTTCCGGCTGGTCCGCAAGCGTTCCACCGGCACCGACCCGGCGGGTGCCCGCACCGCCGACTCCGGCGCGGGCGACGGCGCCTGATCATGTCCGCAGGACACGGCCATCGGCTGTACCGACCCGGCGACTCGCCGCTCCATCGACTGCCCCCGCACTGCAAACTGCTCTCGCTGGTCGCCTTCGTGCTGGTCACCGTGTCCACACCGCGCGAGGTCTACTGGGCGTTCGGCGGGTATGCCGTGCTGCTCGCCGCCGTCGCCGCGCTCGCCCGGGTGCCGGCCGGCTTCCTGCTGCGGCGCATGCTCGTCGAGCTGCCGTTCGTGGGCTTCGCGCTGCTGTTGCCGTTCGTGGCGAACGGGCCGAGCGTCGAGGTGCTGGGCCTGTCGGTCAGCCGGGACGGCCTGCTCGGCGCCTGGAACATCATGGCCAAGGGCACCCTGGGCGTGATCGCCGGAGTCCTGCTCGCGGCCACCACCGAACTGCGCGACCTGCTGCTGGGCCTGCAGAAGTTGCGGATGCCACCGCTGCTGGTCCAGATCATGTCGTTCATGCTGCGTTACGGCGCGGTGATCACCGCCGAGATGGGCCGGATGCGGATCGCCCGCGAGTCCCGCGGCTTCGTCGCGCGCGACCTGCGGCAGACCCCGGCGGTGGCCAAGTCCGCCGGCGCGCTGTTCATCCGCTCCTACGAACGCGGCGAGCGGGTGCACCTGGCCATGCTCAGCCGGGGCTACACCGGGACCATGCCGGTAATCCTGGACACTCGGGCGAGCGGTGCGCACTGGGCCGCCGCCGCGGCGCTGCCGGCGGCGGCGCTCGTGGTCTGGGCGGGTGCGCGGACCCTATGAACGGAGTACCTCACGTGAGCGAACCGACCGCCGCCCCCTCGCTGGCCGTCCGCGGCCTCGCCTACGCCTACCCCGACGGCCATCAGGCGCTGTACGGCGTCGACCTGACCATCGCCCGGGGCGAACGGGTCGCCCTGCTCGGCCCCAACGGCGCCGGCAAGACCACCCTGGTGCTGCACCTCAACGGCATCCTGACCGCGGGCGCCGGCACCGTCGAGGTGGCCGGGCTGCCGGTGGCCAAGGAGCACCTGCGCGAGATCCGTCGCCGGGTCGGCATCGTCTTCCAGGACCCGGACGACCAACTGTTCATGCCCACGGTCCGCGAGGACGTCGCGTTCGGCCCGGCCAACCTGGGCCTGCGCGGCGCCGCGCTGGAGGAACGCGTACAACACGCCCTGGCCCGGGTGGGCATGGCCGGCTTCGCCGATCGCCCGCCGCACCACCTCAGCTACGGCCAGCGCCGCCGGGTCGCGGTGGCCACGGTGCTCGCGATGGAGCCGGAGATCCTGGTCCTGGACGAGCCCTCCTCGAACCTGGACCCGGCGAGCCGGCGCGAGTTGGCCGAGGTACTGCGTTCGCTCGACGTCACCGTGTTGATGGTGACCCACGACCTGCCCTACGCGTTGGAGCTGTGTCCGCGCGCGCTGGTGCTGGCCGGCGGCGTCGTGGTCGCCGACGGGACCACCCGCGAGCTGCTCCTGGATCGCGACCTGATGGCCGCCCACCGGCTGGAACTGCCGTACGGTTTCGACCCGTCGTCGGTCCCGGCCTGACCGGCTCGACCCCGTCCGCCCGCGCCACGCCACCCGGTTGACACGGGTGCGGGGCTGCACCTGACAGACTTGGGGAACACACGAGCGCAGGGGCCGGAGAGGACGGGTTGTGAGCGACCACGGGCGGGAACTGTCTCCGGCGGAGTTGGAGCGGCAAGGCCGGGCGGCGTTGGGCCGTCCGGTGACGGCACACGCTGAGCGGAGTCGGGTGGAGTCGGTGAACGGTGCGCACAAGGCCGACGGTTCGAACGCCGGGCACAAGGCCGGGGAGGCCGTCGACAAGCCGTCGACCGGCGACCAGCCGGACCGGCGCTCGCCGCAGCAGATCGAGCGGGACATCGAGGCCGCCCGGGCCAATCTGGCGGTGACGCTGGACGAGATCGTCGATCGGGTGAAGCCGGCCAACGTCGCGGCGCGCGCGAAGGACAAGGTCCGGGCGCAGTTCATCGACAGCGACACGGGCGCACCGCGCACCGAGCGGATCGTGCCGCTGGTGGGCGGGGTGGCGGGGCTGCTCCTGCTGGTCGTACTGGTCAAGAGCCGCGGCAAGGGCGACAAGAACGGCAAGGCCGGCAAGAAGCGCTGAGGTCCCGCACCGACGCCGGGCCGACCTCGCCGGGCCCGGCCGAGGCGGAATCGGATCGGGACATCACACCTCCCGGTGACGCACGTTCCGCGTCGGACGGGTAGCTTGTCGAAGCGTGAGTTCCGACAGGTCCCAGTCTTCGAGCAAAAACGCCCACGATCTCGGCGAGAAACTGCCCATCCGCATGCTGCACGACCGCGTGCTGGTCCGCCAGGACGCGGCGGAGGGCGAGCGTCGTTCCGGCGGTGGCATCCTCATTCCCGCGACCGCGCAGGTCGGCAAGCGGCTGGCGTGGGCGGAGGTGGTCGCGGTCGGCCAGAACGTCCGCACCGTCGAACCGGGCGATCGTGTCCTGTACGACCCCGAGGAGCGCGCCGAGGTCGAGGTGCGCGGTGTTCCGTACGTCCTGCTCCGCGAGCGCGATCTGCACGCGGTCGCCGCCGAACGCATCGAGGTTTCCGGCGAGGCCACCGGCCTCTACCTCTGACCGCGGACCGTCCGCCGAGAGATCCCAGAACAGCCGTCGAACGCCGGGTGGTGAGCCCTTCACCACCCGGCGGCTTCGTATGCGCGCGGTGGATCGGGCCGCCGGGATGGACCGAATCGGGTGAGCCGGCTCACTCCTGCGGGTGAACTCTTCTGCCAGGATGACCCGATCCGCACGAAGAGCCGGCCAAGAGGAGAGGGAAACAGATGCCGCGACGTCGGATCTGGATGGCGGCGCTGTGCGCGGTCGCGCTGGTGGGTTTCCTGGGCGGCGGCCTGGTCGGGGTGTTCGGTGGTGGCGGTGGCGGTGGTGGCAAGTCCGCCGCCGCGGCGACGTCGCCCGGTGCGAGCAGCCCGTCCCCCACCACCGTGGTCGGTGCACAGGTCAGTACGCCGCCGACCACCGCCGCGCCCACCTCGACGTCCCCGTCACCGTCCAGGACCGCGCCGCCCAAGTCGCCGCTGACCGTGGGCGCCCGCTACGTGCTGACCCTCGGGGACGGCCGGGCGATGGACGTGAGCGGGGCCAGCGACCGGGACCGGGCCGCGGTGATCGCGTATCCGGCCGGAGCGGGCAAGGCGAACCAGCAGTGGGTGGTGCGCGACGCGGGCGGCGGCTTCGTCCGGCTGGAGTCGGCGCTCTCGCGCAAGTGCCTGGAGGTGTCGGGCGGCCGGGACTCTCGGGCGTACCAGGACGACTGCGGACGCGGCGACAACCAGTTGTGGAAGCCGCAGGCCGACGGCTCCGGTGTGGTCCTGCTGGCCCGCAACGGCTCGGCGCTCGGGCTGGGCGAGCAGAACAAGGGCCTGCAGGGGCTGGGCCTGGTACCGGCCGGCTCGGGCGCGGTGTGGCGAGCCGCCGGCGCGTGAGCGGGCGTCGGGCGAACCGGCCGGGCCCGCCCGGCCCCGCGGCGGATGTGCTCCCCCACCGGGTGTGACCCCCTGCACGCCCGCCGCCCGGAACAGCGCGCGCCGCCCTGCGGTTGCACCTCAGAGCGATCGCGGCCACCCCACCCTCGGCGGCACGGGTGCACGGGTGCGCAATCGGGCGGGCGAGAAACGGCGAGGAAGAGGGACGCGGAGTGGACGCTGTGAAGCTGTCGGTACTGGACGTGGCCCCGGTGGGGACCGGGTATTCGGCGACCGAGGCACTGCGCACGAGCACCGAGCTGGCCCGGCGGGCCGAGCAATGGGGCTTCCATCGGTTCTGGGTGGCCGAGCACCACAACATGCCCGGCATCGCCAGCTCCTCGCCGCCGGTGCTGCTCGCCCACCTGGCCGCGCACACCTCCACCCTGCGGCTGGGCTCGGGCGGCGTGATGTTGCCCAACCACGCGCCGCTGGTGGTCGCCGAGCAGTTCGGCACGCTCCAGGCGCTGCACCCCGGGCGGATCGACATCGGCATCGGCCGGGCCCCGGGCACCGACCAGGTCACCATGCGCGCCCTGCGCCGCGGCGGTGGCGCCGAGTCGGTCGACGAGTTCCCGCAGGCGCTCGGCGAGCTGATCGGCTTCGTCACCGGGTCGTTCGCCCCGGATCACCCCTACTCGCGAATGCACGCGGTGCCCGGTCCCGCGTCGGGGATCGAGGCGGGCGGCGAGTTCGCGGCCGGCGAGGCGCCGGTGTGGCTGCTCGGATCCAGCGGCTACAGCGCCCAACTGGCCGGGGTCCTGGGCCTGCCGTTCGCCTTCGCGCACCACTTCAGCGGGCAGCACACGGTGCCCGCGCTGCGGTTGTACCGCGAGTCGTTCCAGCCGTCCGAGTCGCTCAAGGAGCCGTACTCGATGATCGCGGCCGGGGTGATCGCGGCCGACACCCACGAGCAGGCGGAGCGGCTCGCGCAGTCCCAGGCGTTGTCGATGTTGCGGCTGCGCAGCGGCAATCCGGGCCGGATGCCCTCACCGGAGGAGGCCGAGTCCTATCCGTGGACGCCGGCCGAGCGGGAGTTCGTGGCGAACTACCGACGCCAACACATCAGCGGTGACCTGGCCGAGGTGCGAGCCGGTATGCGGGAGTTGCGCGAGCGCACGCAGGTGGACGAGTTGATGGTGATCAGCAACGTCTACGGGCACGATGCCCGGATCCGGTCGTACGAGTTGATCGCGAAGGCGTGGGGGCTCATCGAGGAGTGAGCCCGGCGCCGGGCTCGGCTCGTTGTCGGGCTCCGGGCCCGGCTCGCCGGTCGGCGATTCAGCGCACCGTGACCTCGACGTGGTGCTGCCCGGTGGCACCGTCGGGCAGCACGTCCGCGGTCTTGGCGGTCTGTACCGCGCCGGTGCCGTCGGTGGCTCGGACGCGCAGGGTGTGCCGGCCCGGCGTGGCGTCCCAGCGCAGGCGGTACTGCCGCCAGGTGTCGGTGGTGGTCTGCGGCGCGAGTTCGGCGGGCTGCCACGGGCCGTCGTCGACCTGGATCTCGACCGCAGCGATGCCTCGGTGCTGGGCCCAGGCGACGCCCGCGACCGGGATCGGGCCGGCCTCGACGCTGCTCCCGTCCCTGGGGGTGTCCAGTCGCGACTGGGTCTTGATCGGGGCCTGCCGGGCCCAGCCGAGCCTGACCCAGTAGGCGCTGAACGTGTCGAACCGGGTCACCTCCAGGTCCACGAGCCACTTGCACGCGGAGACGTAGCCGTACAACCCCGGCACCACCATCCGCACCGGGAAGCCGTGTTTGATCGGCAGCGGCTCGCCGTTCATCGCGTACGCCAACATCGCGTCGCGCCCGTCCAGCACCTCGCGCAGCGGGGTGCCGATGGTCATCCCGTCCGACGAGCGGGAGACCAACTGATCGGCGCCGGGCCGGATGCCCGCCTCGCGCAGCAGGTCGGCCAGCGGGGTGCCCAGCCAACGGGCGTTGCCGATCAGGTCCTCGCCGACCTCGTTGGACACGCAGGCCAGCGTGATGTCCCGCTCGATCGCGACGCGCTCCAGCAACTGCCGGTAGTCGAGCCGGATTTCCCGGTCGACCAGGCCGTGGATGCGCAGCTCCCAGTCCTCGGCGCGCAGTTGCGGCACGGTGAAGGCGGTGTCGATCCGGTAGAAGTCGGCGTTCGAGGTCAGGTACGGGGTCAGGCCGGGTTCGAGCAGGCCGGGGCCGGCCGGGGCGGCGGGGCTGAGCGGTGTGGGCAGGTTCGCGGCGACCGCGGCCCGGGACTTCTCCGCGTTGAACCGGGCGTGTTGCAGCATCCGGCCGCCGAACCCGGTCAACGCGGCGAGCGCGGCGGCGCCGGCCACGAGCACCGTGCGGCGTGTGGTGTCCGGGGCCGGCTCGCTCACGCCGTCCTCGGGCGCGCCCGGCAGCGGGCGGGCGAGCGGGCGGCGGTCGATCAGGTCCGGCCGGGTCAGCACGACCAGCGTCAGCACCCCGAACAGCGTGCCGACCGACACCGGCGCCAGGTCGGCGGCTTCGAACGAGGGTCGGTCGGCGGCGGTCCACGCGGCGAAGGCGCCGAGCGCGAGCACCCCGGCGATCCCGTAGCGGAGCCGGCGGGCGGCGAGCACACCCAGTCCGGCGGCGAACACCACGAGCAGCACGGCGATCACGGTCAGCAGAAACGCCTTGTCGCCGGTCCCGAAGGTGCGGATCGCCCACTCGCGCGGCCCCTGCGGCGCCCGGTCGGTGACCGCGCCGCTGATCGTCACGAACGGGGTGGCCTCCGGTCGCACGAAGGCCGCGACCGCCTCGGCCACCCCGAGCGCCACCGCCGCCGAGACCACACCGACCAACGCGGCACCGGACCGACCAGAACGCCGCACAACGCCACCTCACGTCCGAGAACAACCCTGGCGAACGGCTCGCCAGGGCTGCCCCCCATCGTGGCTTCGCGCCGGCCCGCACGGGGAAATCCGCTGCTTACCGTTGTGTGACGAAGCACCCCGAGCCTTATTGCGAATACCTTGCAATAAGCTTTCCGGGTCGAGTCGTCGATCCGTCTGGGGAAGCCGTGACCACCACCGTCCGCGAGCACCTTCCGTTCCCCGCCGCCGAACTGGTGCGGGCCTGGGTCACCGGTTGGGCGCCCGCCCGCGAGGTGCCGCCGCCGGTCGAGGTGGCGGGCGGCTTCCGGCTACAGGTGGGCCTGCCGGGTCATCGGGTGCGGTACGTACTCTTCGATCTCGATCGGGTGGCCGAACTCGCCCGGACCCGGACCGCTCCCGGGACCTGGATCAAGGTCCTCGCCCCGGTCGAGCGGGTGCGGGCCGAGCTGACGTCCGCGTGGACCGTGGGCGAGCCGGAGTATCCGATGACCGGACCGCTGCGGCGGGCGACGGTGGACGTGCCGAGCGGCTACACGATCGAGATCGAGCCGACGGGCGGGGTGGTCCAGGTCCGGCTGCGGGCCGCCGACGGCGCCGTCGCCGCCCACGGTCGGATCGCGGTGACCGGGGAGACCGCGGTGGCGGACCAAATCGGGACGGATGCGGCGCACCGCCGTCGGGGCCTGGGCAGCGTGGTGATGACCGCCCTCGGCGACGCCGCCGCCGCGCGGGGCGCCCGGACCGGGGTCCTGGTGGCCAGCCCGGACGGGCTGGCGCTGTACCGCACGCTGGGCTGGACGCAACACGGCGTGCTCACCGCGGCCTGGATCCCGGAGCCGGTCCGAGAAGACGACGCGGCTCAGCCCCGACCCGCCAGGTAGGCCCGCTTCACCTGCGCCCAGCGCAGTTCCTGGGCCGACGTCGACCGGCCGCGCAGTTCGGCCAGCTTGAGCAGGTTCGCCTCCGCGTCGCCGGTCAACGTCTGCGCCTCCGCGGCGTAGTGGTCGTCCAACAGCGTCTCGACCTCGGCGTCGTCCAGCACCGGCAGGAGCCGCTCGGCCAGCCTGTTGGTGTCCCGATAGGAGCCCTGGAGGCGGAACGGCGGTTCGGTGCGCGAGGATTCGGACTGTGCCGCCGAGGCGATGTAGGCCCGGTTGACCGCGAGGACCGTCTCGCACACGTGCAGCAGTCGGCGCAACACCGCAACGATGCGCTCCAGTTCGGTCGGATCGTACGGGTGGGCGAGGCGCTCCGGGCGGGCGGCGTCGCCGCGGGCGAGCCGGACCAGCAGTTCCAGGTCGCCGCGCTCGCGACCGACGAGCGGAGCCAGGATCGGGTTCGCGGTCAGCGCGTTCTCGATGTGGCTCAGGGCGAACAGCTCCTCCCGGCCGCCCAGCACGTCGCCGAGGTTCCACACGTCGGCCCGGTTGGCGAGCATGTCCGGGATCCGGAAGCGGGCCCCGGACTCGGTGTACGGGTTGCCCGCCATGCACACCGCGAACCGCTTGCCGCGCAGGTCGTAGCTGCGCGCCTCGCCCGCTCGCACGCCCTCGATCCGGCGTTGCGCGTCACACAACGAGACGAATTTCTGGAGCAGTTCGGGCGATACGTGCTGGATGTCGTCCAGGTGCAGCAGCACGTTGTTGCCCAACTCCAGCGCGAAGCCGATCTTCTCGATCTCGCGCCGCGCGGCGGCGTCCGGTGCGGCGGCCGGGTCCAGGGACGTGGTGCGCGACCCCAGGGCCGGGCCGTCGATCCGGACGAACGCCAGGCCCAGGCGGGCCGCGACGTATTCCAGGAGCGTGGTCTTGCCGTATCCGGGCGGGGACAGCAGCAGCAACAGACCCTGGTTGTCGGTGCGCCGGGCGTCGCCGGCCGCGCCCAGTTGCCTGGCCAGGTTGTCGCCGATCAGTGGCAGATAGACCTCGTCGATCAGCCGGTTGCGCACGAAGGTCGGCAACACCCGGGGGGTGTGCGCGTCCGGCCGCAGTCGCTCGCGCTCGGCGGCGAGCAGGCTCGCCCGGGTGCGCTCGTAGGCCCGATACGCGGGCACCCGGACCTGGCGGAACTCGTCGGTGCGCAGCAGGAATTCGTCCAGCCGCAGGTCCAGCGTGCCGGCGCCGGTCAGGCGCGGGTGGCTGCCGAGCAGACCGGTCACGGTGGTCGCCAGGGGCGCGTCCACGGGGTGTCGGTCCAGCGTCTTGCCGCACACCTCGATCGCGATCGCCTCGGGCAGGTCGACGGGCGGGCCGGCGTCGAGTCGTTCGGCGTAGGCGCCGAGCCACGCGGTGACCAGTTGGTGGCGGGCGGCGAGGTCGTCGCCGAGGGCGCGCAGGTCCTCGGCGAAGTCCTTGGCGGCGGGTGAGCCGTCGCCGCCGAGCGCGGTGCGGAAGTCGGCGAGCAGCGTCCGGGCCGCGGCTCCGGTGACGAAACGTGGTCCGCCGGCCGCGAGTTCCTCGACCAGGTAGCCGCCGACCGCCTCGCCGGCCACGGTCGGCGCGCCGAGCGCGCCGGTCAGGAACTCGACCGCCTGTTCGCCGAGTTCGGCGGCCAGATCGTGCGCGGCCGGCACCGGGCCGAAGGTCTCCCGGGCCCGGGCCAACGATTGGGCCCGGATCGTCCACGGCGCCCGGGCGTCCGGACCGGCGCCGTAGGCCCAGAAGAGCTGGGCCGCGGCCCGCACCTGCGGCGTGAAGCGCAGCAGTCCGGCGCCGGCACGCAACCGCAGTACGGCCGCCAGCAGCGCCGCCGCGTCGTGGTCGTGCACGCCTCGGTCGTAGCCCTCGCCGTGCCGGGGCAGCGCGATCCGGCGCACCTCGGCGAGCAGTTCCTCGGCCGAGGGGGTGGCCGAGGCCGGGAATCGGCTCTCGGCCAGCACCACCGCGGCGAGGTACTCGGCCCGGTAGACCTGCGGCGACTCCGAGCCCAACGGCTGGTCCCGAAAGGCCCGGTGCGCGGCCGGCAGCGGCTCGCGCAGCGGCGCGCGGTAGTCGGTGCCGGTGATCGCGAAGGCCAGGCCGTCCCCGTCCGGGAGCAGGGTCAACTCCATCGGCCGCCCGTGCACCGCGAACCGATGCCGGCCCAGCCGTACGGTTCCCGCCGCGTCGTAGAGTTCGGCCCGGTCGCGCAGGGCCCGGGCGGCCTCCTGCCGAGCGGCCTTGAGCCGGCCCTCCAACTCGCCGGCCCGCACCGGGTCGCCGAGTCGGTGCAGTTCCGCCGCGGTCGAGCGCACCTTGGCGACCAGCGCGTCGGAGGCGAACCAGGTGTTGATCTCGTCGGTGCTCGCCAGGTCGGCGACCCGGCGAGCGATCGTGGTCAGGATCCGCCGCGCCGAGTCGACCAGTCGGGCGCTGTGTCGGGCGCGCTCGTCCAGCCGGGCCTGCTTGCGGGCGGAGAACGCGTCGTGGACGCGCTCGCGTTCGTGGTCGATCCGGGCCTGGTGCTCGTCGAGATCGCCGAATCGGGCCTCCAGGTTCTCGATCCGGGCGAGCAGCCTGCCGAGTTGTTCGTCGCACTCCTCGGGATCGACGGCGGCGGACAGCGCGCCGACCACGGTCTGTTCCAGGAGGGTGATCTCGGCGGCGAATTCGGCGCGTTGTTCGGCCGCGACCAGCTCGCGCCGGCGGGTCGAGAGGGTGGCGCGGGCCCGGTTGACCCCGCCGAGCACCTCGCCGATCCGGGTCAGGATCGTGGTGCGTACGGTGGCGTCGGTGCCCTCCAGCGTGCCGACCACCTCGGTGACGATGCGCAGGCCCTCGGCCTGTTCGTCGATCCGCTCGGTCAGCGCGGCCGATCCGGCGACGGTGTCCGACTCGGCGGCTTCGGCGGCCAGGCGGTCCACGGTCAGGTGGGTGTCGGCGAACGCGTCGGCGGTGGCGAGGAAGGCGACCGCACGCCGGCCGGCCTCGGCCAGTTCCTCGACCACGCTCGCGTCGAGGCCGTCCAGGGCCGCGGTGTCCACGTAGCGGATCTCCCGCAGGGTGGCCAACCGGCCCTGGGCCCGCCGCAGCTCGGTGAGCTGTCGGACGCACGCCGCGGCGCTGTCCGGGTGTTCGCCGCGCACCCGCCGGGTCAGCGTGACGGTGTTCGCGGCGGCCTCCTCGACCGCCTCGGCGGCGATCCGGCGCAGGTCCAGGACCCGGCGGAACTCCTCGACCACATCGGCCGCGGTGCCCCGGACGGCGGCCAACGGTTCGTCGAGTCGCTCGAGTTCGGGATCGGCGAGCCAGTGGTGGGTGTCCTCGACCCGGGCCGCGGCCGCGGCGATCGCGGCGAAGACCGCCGTGGTGGGCGCCATCTCCTCGGCCATCGCGGCGATCGAGAGGCAGTCGGCGATGCCGCGCACCAGTTCGGGGTTGCCGATCCGGGCCAGCGGGCCGGTCCCGGCGGGCCGCGCCGCCGCGTACGCGTCCGAGGTGTACGGCGTGCGCCACACCTGGATCGGGTGCACCCGGCCGGGTTCCTCGCCCGCCGCGCGCAGCACCGCCATCGTGCCGTCCGCGAAGAACGCCCGGCCGTGTCCGACGATCGGCGCCGCGGCCTCCTCGCGGATCACGTTGTAGGAGAGCAGCACGGTGCGACCCTGGGCGCGGGCCCGGAACACGTAGAGCACGTCCTCGCCGTTGGGCGAGCGCACCGTCGACTCGAACTCCAGGCCGACGGTGTCGATGTCGAACGTGCGCGCGGTGCCGGTGCTCAGGTAGTAGCCGCCGGGGAAGACGATGCCCTGCTCGTCGGGAAGTCGCCGACAGGCCGCCCCGATGCCGTCCAGGCGCAGCACCTCGCCGGTGCGGGTGTTGTGCACCAGATGCCGCCACGCGTCCTCGTGGTACGGGCGCACCCGGACCAGCAACAGCGGCCCGACCCGGGCGTGTTCGACGTCCGCGTCGGCCAGCGACTGGAGCGGATCCTCGACCGGTTCGGCGTAGACGCCCTCGGCGGTCGCGGTGTCGTCCACCACCTTGACGGTGAGCCGGCCGTCGAGGGTGGACACGTACAACGTCTGTGCGATCGCGATGTGCGGATGCCGGCCCGGCACGTGGTCGGCGCGGGTGCTCGCGGTCCAGGCGAAGTCGTGTGCCGGCGGGAGGGCGTACTCGCGCTCGCCCTGCGCGTCCAGATAGGTCGGGCTGCCGTCCGGGCCGAGCCGCCAGCGCAACACCCGGATGTCGGTGAGCCGTTCGCCGACCCGAAAGACCGCGAGCAGGTGCGTGCCGGTGTCGCGCAGGTGCAGCAGTTCGGTGTCGCGGAAGTAGCGGAAGAGTTCGGTGAAGTCCTGCCGGAAGCGGGCGTCGTCGAGCAGACCGGGCACCGCGTCCGCCGGCGCCGGGGCGAAGCCCTCGGGCGTGCGCCGGTGCAGCGCGAACACGTCGTCGGGGCAGACCGGTTCGCCCGGCACGCCGCCGCCCCGGAGGCCGACCAGGAGCAGCCCGCCGACCTGGACGACGTCCCGGGCCCAGGCGGGGCGTTGCGTGTGCACCCGGTGGGTGTCGGCCAGGTCGAGCGTGCCGCCGCCGTAGGTGTGCACCCGGCGCTCGTTCAGCGCCCCGGCCCGCGCGCCCAGGTCGCGGGCCGCGCTCAGCAACCGGTCGCGCAGGACCTCGTAAGTCCCGGACTCGGCCTCGGACTTGGAACCGCCCCGGGCCGGGGCTGGGCTTCTCACGTTCGGGTCAACTCCCTTGTCGTACGGGCGGTTCGGGACGCCGGTGACTACTTGCCGGCGCCGTTGAGCTGCGCCGGGATCACCAGGTCGGCGAGTCGGGTGTCGCCGAGGCCGCCGGCCCGCACCGATTCGAGCAGGCCCTTGAGCACGGCGGTCTGCGGGCCGCCGCCGGCGATCAGCGCGCCGAGCGCGCCGGCCAGGGTGAGGTCGCGCACGCCGCTCGCGCCCAGGCCGCCGACCATCGCACCGAGGTCGGCGGCGAAGGTGGAGCCGTTCGGGTCCAGCCAGGCGCCGGCCATCGTGCGTACCGTGTCGGAGCGGTCCACGAACGCGTCCACACTCTTCCCGGCGGCCATCGCCCCCATGATGCGGTCGAAGAACATGCTGTCGCCGCCGACGATGTCGATCTTGGCGTTCTCCAGGCCGGTCGCCAGCACCGTGGCCTGGGCCTCGGCGATCTGCCGGTTCACCTCCAGGCCGGCCAGCCGAATCTCCTTCTCCGCCTCCAACCGCAGCCGGTATTCCTCGTGCTCGCGGCTGGACTCGTCCAGCGCGGCCATCGCGGCGGCCTTCTCGGTCAGGCCCTCGGCCTCGCCCTTGAGCCGCTCGCGCAGGCCCTCGGCGCTCGCGAGCGCCTTCTGCCGGGTCACCTCCGCCTCGGCGTGGCCCAGCTTGGCCACCGCCTCGGCCATCCGCTCCTGCACCTCGGCCTCGGCCAGGCCGACCGCCGCCGCCTCGGCCCGCTTGCCCTCGGCGCCGCGGATCGCCGCCTGGGTGTCCAGCTCGGCGGCCTTGCGCCGGGCCTCGGCCAGGGTGAGCTGCTCGGCCGCCCGGTGTCCGGCCGCCTGCTCGGCGGCCTCGGCCGCCTTGATGTCCTTGACCAGTCGCTCCTGCGCCTGGGCCTCGGCCTGGATGATCAACGCCTGGCGCTCGCGCTCGGCCTCCTCGACCAGCCGGAGCTTCTTGATCTCCTCCTCCTGCGCGGCGACGGTGCGCTCGACCGCGATCCGCTCCCGGATCACCTCGGCGATCTCGCGCTTCTCCCCCTCGACCTCCTTGTCGCCGGCGATCCGACGCAGTTGGGTCTCCCGCTCCCGGGCGATCACCTCCAGGAGCCGGTCCTTCTCGATCCGCTCGTTCTCCACCGCGATCACCCGCTCGCGGTTCTTCTGCGCGACGGCCACCTCACGCTCGCGGTTCTCGTTCTGGATCCCGAGCGCCTCCTCCGTCTTCATGTGGGCGCTCTGCGCGCGCAGCCGCTCCTCGGCCTGCACCCGGGCGGTCTCGGCCTCCTCGCGGGCCCGGCTGATCTCGATCTCCCGGCGCTGCTTGATCTCCGCGTCGGCCTGCCGGCGCTCCAGTTCGAGCACGGTCTCCCGGGCCTCGACGTTCTGCCGGGTCATCTCCTTCTCCTCGGTGCGCTGGTACTCGTTGGTGCGCACGTGTTCGATCGCGGTCAGCTCGGTGATCTTGCGAATGCCCTGGGCGTCCAGGATGTTCGCACCGTCGAGCTGGCTCATCGGGGTCTGTTCGAGGAAATCGATCGCGGCGTCGTCGAGGTGGTAGCCGTTGAGGTCGGTGCCGATCACCGCGAGGATGCGGTCCCGGAACTCCTCGCGCTTGGTGTACAGGTCGACGAAGTCGAGTTGCTTGCCGACCGTCTTGAGCGCCTCGGCGAACTTGGCGGCGAAGAAGTCCTGGATCGCGGCCCGATCGCTGGCCCGGTCCGCGCCGATCGCCTGGGCGACCTTGATCACGTCCTCGACGGTCTTGTTGACCCGGACGAAGAAGTAGATGTGGATGTCGGCACGGATGTTGTCCCGACAGATCAGGCCCTCGCGGCCGGTCCGGCGGATCTCGATGGTCTTCACCGAGATGTCCATGGTCTCGGCCCGGTGCAGCACGGGCAGCACCACGGCACCGGTGAAGGTGACGTCGACCGTGTCCGCCTTGGAGATGATCAGGGCCTGGCCCTGCGACACCTTGCGGTACAGCCGGGCCACGGCGAGCAGCACGACGAACAGGACGAGCAGGACGACGGCGACGAGCACACCGATGCCCACGGTGATGGCATCCATCAGTGAAATCCCTTGGTCGAACGGGACGTTGGTTGGCAGGAAGGCGGTTTCGGCGCAGGCGATCCCGCGGCCGCGACGCACGGCGCCGCGAGCGGGGTGGGGACGAGCACGAGGGGCGGGCGCGGCCCGACCCGATCAGCGCACCGTGCGATCCGGGTCCAGCGCACTGTCGAAGCGGGTGACCCGGAAGAACTCGCCCGCCACGTCGTAGTCGAAGATCAACGCGGTGCTGCCGGAGACCAGCCCGCTCTCGTCGGTGCGCACCTGGAGGATCGCGGTCGAGCCGTCCTCGGCGCGGACCTCGGCCTGGCCGAAGTCGGGGCCCACCCGGCCGGTCCGGACCCGACAGGTACGGCCGACGAAGTCGGCGCGGACAGAGGGCCGTTCGGCCGGCAGGAAGCGCCGGCCCAGGGCTCGCACCAGGCGTGCGGCGAGCAGGCCGAGACCGAGCGCCGCGGGGAGCGCCGCGGCGCGCAGCCACCATCGGTCGGTCAGCGCGGTGCCGACCAGACAGACGAACCAGGTCACCACGATCGCGAACGAAAGGGTCACGGTGATCGGCACGCCGGCGGTGTCGCGAGGGTCGTGGTCCCCATGACCCGGATGACCACCGTGAGCATCATGGCCCCCGTGGGCCCAGGGCCCCCCATGATGTGCACCCCCATGGTCCCCGTGGCCGCCATGACCCACGACGACACCGCCGAGCAGCACCAGCAGCCAGTAGGCCGCCACCACGACGAGCGCGAAGCTGAACAGGACGGCGGGAAACGCCAGTGCCGCCCGCACGAAATCCCCCACCGTTCCACCCCCTCGGCTCGCTGTGCGCCGACATCGTGGCACCGGCCGCCCGGCCGGCGCATTGCCGGAAGCCGGCAGTGTTGACACCTGTTTGGCGTCCGGTACCGGGCCCGAGGGAAAGCGCGATTAAAGCGGGGTACCGGGCCAGCCCAAGAGCCGGGCACCCAGGGCGGCCGTCTCCAGGGTGTAGCGCTGGAGCGCGTCGCCCGGGTCGTATCCGGTCAGCGTGCGAATGCGCTCCAGCCGGTAGGACAGCGTGCGTACGCTGATCCGCAACCGGCGGGCGGCCTCGGCATTGACGTAACCGGCCGCCGCACACGCGGTGATCGTCTCCAGCAGCGGGCCCGCGCCGCCGCGCGCGTGCACGAGCGGACCCAGCGCGGTGCGGACCAGGTCCGCCATCGCCGCCCGGTCGCGCATCAGCACCGGGAAGACCAGCAGATCGCCCGCGTCCAGCACGGTGCCGGGCAACTCCAGCCGCACGGCCAGGTCGAGCGCGCCCAACGCCTCCTCGTAGGACAACACCACGCCGCTCGCCCCGGCGTGCGGTCGGCCCGTCGCGACCCGGTGTGCGCCCTCGTGGCCGGCGTCGGTCCGGGTCGCGTGCTTGGCGAACGCCGTCAGTACCGACTGCTCGTTCGCCGCCGCGATGCACACGAGCCGGCCGTCCTTGGTGGTCAACAACACGTCGCGCTCGCCGAACCGACCGATCAACTCGCGCTCGACCCGGCGGGTCAGCGGATGCACCTCGTCGTAGTCGCTCGGGCCCACGGCCACCGCGACCGTGTGCGCCCGGGCCAGGCGCAGCCCGAACCGCTCGGCGCGCTCGGCCAATCGTCCCGGGTCGCTGCGGCCGTAGAGCAGGTCGTCGACGAACTCGCGGCGCGCGGCCTCCTCCTGGCGCACCGCGAGCCGCCGCGCGTGCTCGTGCCCCGCGCCCAGGGCGGCGATCGCCGCATCGAGCGCGGCCAGCACCGCGTCCCCGCTCCGAGCCGCGTCGCTCACACTCGCCGCGCGCCCGATGCCCGGCAGGGTGGCCCACGCACGCCGCGTCTCGCGCAGGTACAGCCCGACCAGGGGACGCCAGTCGTGCCCGGCCTCCGCCGCCCGCTCACCCGACTCCGCCAACGCCTGCAACTCCGCCCGCCGCAACAGCCGCCCGGTCTCGGAGACCTCCCCGAGCACCTCCGGCCAGCCGTCCGCGAACTCGACCGACATCTCGTCGTCGCTCTCCACGTCCGGTCCCCCCGAAGCCCCACCCCGTTGCCGAATTCCCGACACCGCGACGCTACCAACATTGCCGATTCCCGGCAGCGACCGGGCGCGCGGCGCAACATCCGGCCCTCGTCCGACGCGACGCCGGGAGCGCCGGCAGAATCGAGGGTTGTGACGATCTCGGTATTGCTGGCGGACGACCAGGAGATGGTGCGGCGAGGGATGCGGCGCATTCTGGAGCGGCAGCCCGACATCGAGGTGGTCGGCGAGGCCGGCGACGGTGTGGCCGCCCTGGAGGCGGCACGGCGATTGCGGCCGGACGTGGCGCTGGTGGACATCCGAATGCCCCGGATGGACGGGCTCGAACTGACCCGACTCCTGGCCGGGCCGCACGCCGAGGTACCGGTCAAGGTGGTCGTGGTGACCACGTTCGACCTGGACGAGTACGTCTACCCGGCGTTGCACGACGGCGCGTCCGGCTTCCTGCTCAAGCGGGCCGGCCCGACCCTGCTGGTCGAGGCGATCCGGGCGGCGGTGGTCGGCGACACCCTGATCAGTCCCTCGATCACCGTGCGCCTGCTCGAACACGTCACCCGACCGAGGCCGGCACGCGGCCGGCCCGCGCCGATCGAGGCGCTGACCGAGCGCGAGGTGGAGATCGCCGGCCAGGTCGCGGAGGGCAAGACCAACGCCGACATCGCGAGCGAGCTGTTCATCTCGCCCGGCACGGTCAAGACACACGTGGCCGCCATCGGACGCAAACTGGGCGTGCGCAACCGGGTCGGCATCGCGATGCACGCCTGGGAGATGGGCTACGCCCCGGCCGGGCCGCGATGACCCCCGTTCGGCAACGTCGCCGGATCGGCTGGGCCGTCGCGGCCGTGGCCCTGGTCCTGCTGCCGCTTTTGCTCGCCCCGCCCGTGGGGATCCTCGCCGCGCTGCCGGCCGCACTCGCCGTCGGTGTCGCGCTGCCCCGCTGGCCGATCGGGCGGGTGACCCTGGCGGGCGCCGCGTGGGTGGTCGTGGCGACCTCGTTGCTGCTCGACCTCTGCTATCCGGGCCCGCATCAACTCGCGGGCTTTTGGCTGCCGTTCGAATTCGTCGGCCTGTGGCTGACGGTCGAGCGGGTGGTCCGCAGGCTGCCGGCCCGCACCGCCGCACGGCTGGGTTCGGCCCTCGGCCTGGCCGTCGCGGTGCTTCCGCTGCGCTTCACGTTGCGCGCCCCGGAGGCGACCTGGGAGGCGTCGGTGGCGATGTGCGCGGTGGCGCTGCTGCCCGCGGCGGCCACCGCGGGCGTCGGCCTCTACCTGCGCTCGCTCGACGACCGCCGCACCCGCGCGGTCGCCCTCGCCCGCCGGCTCCAGCGCCTGGAAGTGGCCCGCGACCTGCACGACTTCGTCGCCCACGAGGTCACCGGCATCGTCTTGGAGGCCCAGGCGGGGCAGCTCGACGAGCCGACCGGGCCGGACACCGAGCACACCCACGCGTTGCTCGCCCGGATCGAACAGGCCGGACTGCGCGCGCTGGACTCGATGGACCGCACGGTACGGACCCTGCGCGAGAGCGCGGGGGAGGGCGACGCGACTCAGTTGCCCGAGCCGCCGACCCGGGTGTACGGAATCGCCGATCTCCCGCTCCTGGTCGAGCGCTTCACCGGCTCGGGCCGGGTGCGCGCCGAACTCGACCTGGCCCCGGACCTGGCCGCCGTACCGCCCGGACCACTGGACGAGGCGGCCTACTTCGTCGTCCTGGAGGCACTCACCAACGTGCGCCGGCACGCCCCGGACACGGCCGGCGTCACGGTCGCGGTCGGCCCCGCCCGCGGCCCAGGGGTCGAGATATCGGTGACCGACCTCGGCGGCGGCGCCCGTCCCGCATCGACCGAACGGGACGGCGGCGGAACCGGGTTGGCCGCCCTCCGAACCCGCCTGGAAGCACTGGGCGGCACCTTGTCGGCCGGTCCCCACCAGGGCGGCTGGCGCGTGGTCGGGCTGCTGCCGAACCCGCGATAGCACCGGCGCACGAGCGCCCCGACCCCACCGGATATCTGCCGAACGGCAGATGTCCCCGCTCTCGCGAACGCCCAGGCTGGTCCGGTGCCGCCACATCACGCGGCGCGGCGTCGGGCGACCCGTCCCGGCGCGTCATCGCGGAGGGTCGACCGACATGCTCGAACTGATCGACGTCACCAAGGAATACCCCGGCGGCAAACGCGCCGTCGCCGGCGTCACACTGCGCCTGGAACCGGGCCTGCTCGGGCTGTTGGGTCCCAACGGCGCGGGCAAGTCCTCGCTGATGCGCATCATCGCCACGGTGACCCGGCCCACCTCCGGGCGCATCCGCTTCGACGACGTCGACGTGCTCGCCGACCCGGACGCGTTGCGCCGTTCGCTGGGCTACCTCCCGCAGGACTTCGGGGTCTATCCGAACCTGGGCGCCCGCGAGTTCCTGGGCTACCTCGCCGCCGCGAAGGGCCTGAGCGCGCGCTCCGCCCGGGCCCGGATCGAGGAGCTGCTCGAAGCGGTCAACCTCGCCGACGTCGGCAAACGCCCGCTGGGCAAATTCTCCGGGGGCATGCTGCGCCGAGTGGGCATCGCCCAGGCGCTGCTGGCCGACCCGCGCGTGCTGGTCGTGGACGAGCCGACCGCCGGCCTGGACCCCGAGGAGCGGGTCCGCTTCCGCCACCTGCTGGCCGAACTCGCGGTGGACCGGGTGGTGCTGTTGTCCACGCACATCGTCTCGGACGTCGAGTCGGTCGCCTCCGACATCGCGGTGCTCGCCGCCGGAACCCTGCTCCGTCGCGCGAGCCCGGAGCAGTTGCTGCACGAAGTACGCGACGTGGTCTGGGAGATGACGGTGCCTCAGGACCAGGTGTCGGCCGCCCGGGGCCGCTGGGTGGTGAGCCGGATGGTGCGCACCGCGGCGGGCGTACGGCTGCGCGTACTCGCGCCGCGGCAACCAGCCGATTCCGCCGTCCCGGTCGTGCCCGACCTGGAGGACGCCTACCTCGCGATCGTCTCCGGCCTGCTCGCCGACAGCGCCCAGGCGGTGCGGCCGTGACCGCGGGCATCGTGGTGCGCCTGGCCGGTGCCGACTTCCGCGATCGGGTCCGCCGTCCGGCCTACCTGGTCACCCTGGCCGCGGCGGTCGCGCTCGCCTATGTGGCCATCCCCGGCCCCGACGCGCACTGGACCGTGATGAACATCGGCGACTACCGGGGCCGGTACGACAGCGCGTACGTGGGCACGGCCACCGCGCTGGCGGGCGCGCTGTGGTTGACCCTGGGCGGCTTCCACGTGGTGCGCGACGCGATCGGCCGGGACGAGCGCACCCGGGTCGGCCGGTTGCTGGCGGCGACACCACTGCGTACGTGGGCCTACCTCGCGGCCAAGTTCCTCGGCAACGTGCTGGTGCTCGCCTCGATGGTGGGCGTGCTCGCGCTGACCGCGGCCGGCATGCAGTTGCTGCGTGGTGAGGATCGGCGGATCGAACCGGTCGCGCTGCTCCTGCCGTTCGCCACCATCACGCTGCCGATGGTGGTGGTCACGGCCGCGATGGCGCTGCTGTTCGAGACGATTCCCCGGCTGCGTGGCACCCTGGGCACCGCCGTGTGGTTCTTCGTCTCGCTCACCGCGGCACTGGGCGGGCAGTCCGGGTCGGCACCCCTGGGCGGCCTCGGCGTGCATGCCGCGGTCGCCTCGATGCGTGACGAACTCGTCGCGCAGAACGGCGAATTGGCCGGTCAGGAGTTCAGTCTCGGGCTGACCTGGCGGGACGAGCCGCTGCGCACCTTCGACTGGGCCGGCTTCACTCCCGGCGGCGTCTTCCTGCTCCAACGGCTGGCCCTGGTGCTCCTCGCGGTCGCCGTCGCGGTGCTGCCCGCGCTGTGGTTCGCCCGTTTCGACCCGGCCCGGGCCGGCACGCGCGCCGCCGTCGGGGACGAGCCGTCGACCCAGCCGGTTCGCCCGGACACACCGCCCGTGCTGCCGCGCACTCCGGCCCGCGTCGGCTTCACCTTCCCGCGTCTGCTCGCGGGCGAGCTGCGCATCCTGGTCCAGGGCGTGTCCCGACGTTGGTGGGTGGTGGCCGCGTCATTGTCCGCGTTCGGCCTGGTCGCGACCGGGAACGTGGTGACCTCGGCGGTGCTGCCCGCGTTGTGGATCTGGCCGCTCATGGTGTGGTCGCGGCTGGGCACCCAGCGCACCGAACACGACCTGGCCGGCCTGCTCGGCGCCTATCCGACGCCGCGTCGACGGCTGTTCGCCGAGTGGACGGCCGGCCTGCTGCTGACCGTGCTGATCGGACTCGCCCCGGCCGTCCGGATGGTGGTCGCGGGAGACACCCCGGGACTGGCCGCGTGGGCCGCCGGCGCGCTGCTGATCCCGTCCTTCGCCCTGTGCACCGGACTGGCCGGTCGCACCCACCGGCTCTTCCAGGCGCTCTATCTGCCGCTGTGGTGGGGCATCCTGAACAACATCACCGGACTGGACTTCATGGGCGCGATCCGCCGCCAGGGCGAACCGGCCGGACCGCCGTGGTTCGCGGTCGCGGCCGTGGCGGTGGTACTGCTCGCGGTGGCGATGGGGATCGGTGCGGCACGCCGGCCGGACCGCCGCTGAACGCGGGCGGCGAGCGACCGGGCCGGGTCAGCCGACCAGTTCGGAGACGATCGGCGCCAGAGCCCGAAACGCCTTGCCCCGGTGGCTGATCGCGTTCTTCTCGGCGGGGCTGAGCTCGGCCGCGGTCCGGGTGTCGTCGGCGACCCGGAGGATCGGGTCGTAGCCGAAACCGCCGGTGCCACGCGGCTCGCGGGTCAGCGTGCCCTCGAACCGGCCCTCGACCACCCGCTCGGTGCCGTCCGGCAGGGCCAGCGCCGCCGCGCAGGCGAACCACGCGGCGCGGTGCTCGTCGCCGATGTCGGACAACTGCGCGAGCAACAGCCGCAGGTTGGCCGCGTCGTCGCCGTGCGTGCCGGCCCACCGCGCGGAGAAGATGCCGGGCATGCCGTTGAGCGCGGCCACGCACAGGCCGGAGTCGTCGGCGATCGCCGCAAGTCCGGTGGCCTGCGCGATGGCATGCGCCTTGAGCAGGGCGTTGGCCGCGAAGGTGAGGCCCGTCTCGGGCACGTCGGGGACCTCCGGATAGGCGTCCATGCCGACGAGTTCCACATCGAGCCCGGCATCCTTGAGGATCTGCTGAAGCTCGACGACCTTGTTGGCGTTGCGCGTGGCGAGTACGAGACGGCTCATGCGGCCAGCCTAGCCTCGCCGGGTGTGGCCGGATTCCCGGCGGCGGATCGACACCGACCGCCGCCCGGGTCCGCTACTTCACACAGATCGTGGTCAGGTTCTTCGCACCGTTGATCAGCGGCTGCACGTCGCTCGCGCTCAGGTTGCCGCCGTTGGCGAGCCGGGTGCTGAGCTGGGTGATCACGTCGCCGAGGCCGTTCGCGGCGTTCTTCGCGTCGTTCGAGTCCAAGTCCTTGGTCTTGTCGTCCAAGGTCTTCTGCAGGTTGTCGAGCGCCTTGCGGGCGGCGTCCGGGTCGTTCAGCACGTTGCCCAGCGTGGAGATGTCGTTGGTGAGGTTGGTGGCCAGTTCGGCACACGAGATGGCCTGCTGCGCCTGCTCGCACGCGGCGGTGGCGAACAACGCGCCCGCCATGACGGTGGCCGCGATCGTGGTGCGCAGGACCCGGCGGGAACGGTACGTGGCGCGGAACATGGAGCTCCTCGTCAGGGACGGGCTGATCGGCCCGGTCGTGGCTGCTGCTGATCGGGATGACCAGGTGCCCCGACCGTACTCGCGTCCGACCACGCGACGGGCCGTCGGTGGCACACCCGATGCGTGCCGGTTGCGCGTACGTGACACTCGCAACCGGCACGTGACCACCACTTGCGGCGGTATGCCGGGAAAGCGCGCCCGGGGGACGCAGCGCTCTCAGGACTCCAGAGCGAGCTGCTGAAGCACCGTCAGTTCCTCGCAGCCGTGCGTACCGAGGTCGAGCAGGTTGTTCAGCAGCGCGCGGTCGAACGGCTCCTTCTCCGCGGTGCCCTGCACCTCGACGAAGCGTCCGTCGCCGGTGCAGACGATGTTCATGTCGGTCTCGGCGCGGACGTCCTCCTCGTACGGGAGATCGAGCATCGGCACGCCGTCGATGATGCCGACGCTGACCGCCGCCACCGAACCGATCAGCGGGTTGGCGCCCTTGCGGGTGAGCTTGTGCTCGCGCGCCCAGGTCACCGCGTCGGCGAGCGCGACATAGGCGCCGGTGATCGCCGCGGTCCGGGTGCCGCCGTCGGCCTGGAGCACGTCGCAGTCGAGGTGGATCGTGGTCTCGCCGAGCGCCTTGGTGTCGATCACCGCACGCAGCGAACGACCGATCAACCGCGAGATCTCGTGCGTGCGCCCGCCGATCCGGCCCTTGACCGACTCGCGGTCGCCACGCGTGTGGGTGGCGCGCGGCAACATCGAGTACTCGGCGGTGACCCAGCCCTCCCCGCTGCCCTTGCGCCAGCGCGGCACACCTTCGGTGACGCTCGCGGCGACCAGGACACGCGTACGGCCGAACTCGACGAGGACCGAGCCCTCGGCGTGGTCGAGCCACTTGCGCTGGAACGTGACCGGTCGGAGCTGGTCGGGGGTACGGCCGTCTACTCGTGACATGGACCCAGCCTAAGCGGTGCCGCGCACGCTTTCGGACCGGACGCCCGGCGTGCCTCAGACCGTGTGCGTGGCGTCCGGCAGAGCCAGCTCGACGGCGCCGCTGAAGGTCTTGCGGGCATCGTCGAGGTTGCGCCCGCGGCTCGTCCACGGCGGGATATGGGTGAGCAACAGCCTTCCCACGCCTGCCCGTTCGGCATGCTCACCGGCCTGTCGGCCGTTCAGGTGCACATGCGGCAGGTCTTCCCGGCCGTACTCGAAGGACGCCTCGCACAGCAGCAGGTCGGCGCCGCGCGAGATCCGCACCAGGTCGTCGCTGACCCCGGTGTCGCCGGAGTAGACAAGCGATCGGCCGCCGACCTCGATCCGGTAGGCGTACGACTCGACCGGGTGCGGCATGCGGTCCGCGGTGATCCGGAACGGGCCGACCTCGAAGGTGCCGGTGACCACGGTGCGGAAGTCGAACACGTCGGCCATCCGCCCGTTGTCGATCGCACCCTCGACGTCGTAGGCGCGCGCGATCCGCTCGTGCGTGTCGACCGGGCCGTACACCGGCAGCCGGGGCAGTTCCCCGGCCGGACAGTACTTACGGGCCACGAAGTAGCAGGCGAGGTCGAGGCAGTGGTCGGCGTGCAGGTGGCTGAGCAGCACCGCGTCGACCGAGGCGAGCGTGGCGTGCCGTTGCAGGGCGCCCAGGGCGCCGTTGCCGAGATCGATCAGGATCCGGACCCCGTCGGCCTCCAAGAGGTAACACGAGCAGGGGCTGTCCGGCCCGGGGAAGCTGCCGGAGCAGCCGACGACGGTGAGTTTCACGTGAGGGCTCCGAGCGCGTCGACGTGCGCGAGTTCGGGGCCGAGGAACCGGCGACCTACGTCGCGGAACTGGGCGGGATCGCCCGTGGTGAGGAATCGGTGGTCGGGTGCGGGCCGACCGACGTCGCGCATCAGGCCGCCGGCCACGAGTGCGCGATAGACGTCCTTGGCGGTCTCCTCCGCGCTGGAGATGAGCGTGACCTGCTCGCCCATGACGTAGGAGATGACGCCGGTGAGCAACGGGTAGTGCGTACAGCCGAGGATCAACGTGTCCACGCCCTCGGACACCACCGGGTCGAGGTAGCCGCGGGCGACCTTGAGCAGTTCGTCGCCCCCGGTCACACCCCGCTCGACGAACTCGACGAAGCGCGGGCACGCCTGCGTGGTGAGCCGAATGTGCGGCGCTGCGGCGAACGCGTCCTCGTAGGCCATCGAGGTCTTGGTCGCCTGCGTCGAGATCACCCCGACCCGCCCGTTGCGGGTGGCCGCCGCGGCCCGCCGGGTGGCGGGCTTGATCACTTCGACCACCGGAACGGCGTACCGCTCGCGCGCGTCCCGCAACATCGCGGCGGACGCGCTGTTGCACGCTATGACGAGGACCTTGACGCCCTCGTCCACGAGCCGATCCAGGCACTCCAGCGCATAGCGGCGCACCTCCGCTATCGGCCTCGGCCCGTAGGGCTGCCGCGCGGTATCGCCGAGATAGCGGATCGATTCGTTCGGAAGTTGGTCGAGCACGGCCCTGGCCACGGTGAGACCACCGAAGCTGGAGTCGAAGATTCCGATCGGCGCGTCGTTGGATGCGAATGCCACTCCCCGAGAGTACGCAGTAGAGGGGTACGTCCCGGTGCACAACGGGCACGGGGGTGACCGACGTCACGGGACATCGGCCCTTCGGACCGGCAGCGGCTCCGCCGCTCTCCTCGCTGCCGCTCGTCGATCACCGGTCGACGATCAAGTCGTTGGCGCTGACGCGCCGAAGGGGTGGACCGAGTCGACGTCGCGGTCGGGGTGGGCCAGGGAAGCCGCCCGGTGCCAGGGCAACGCCGGGTCGGCCCAACTCGCCCGCTGACGAGCACCCCCGGCGCCATCGCCACCGAGCGCTTCGCCGAGGCCGTCCAGACTCACGGCCTCAAGCCCAAACAGGTCGACGACTCGCAGCGGGATCGGCCGATTCCGCCAGAGCTGCCGCCGGATCCGCCGCCGCAGAAGTAACGACGACCAACCGTGGAAGAGGGGCGCCCGTGAGCGTCGGCAAGCGGGAAAAGGCCCGGGCCGGCGAGGAGTTGCTTCGCCTGGTCGAGGCGCGTGTCGGGTCCCTGGGGCCATGGCGGGATGCCCTTCGAGCCGTGCCCAGGCATCGCTTCCTGCCGGATGTGGTCTGGGTGCGGCGGGCCGGTGGGCGCGCGCCGGTGCGGGTTGATCGGCGGATGGCTCCCGAGGCGTGGTTCGAACTCGCCTATCAGGACGTGTCGGTGATCGTGCAGGTCAACGACGGCGCCGAGGGCGACGCCGATGGCGGCCCCGACTGGCCGTCCTCGGCCGCGTCGCAACCGAGCGTGGTGGCAAGGATGTGCTCGACCTCGACGTCCACGACGGGCAGCGGATCCTGGAGGTGGGTACCGGGTCGGGGTGGAACGCCGCGCTGCTCGCGCATCGGGTCGGCGCCGATCGTGTCGTCACCGTCGAGGTCGACGCCGCCCTCGCCACCCGGGCCCGCCGGCGACCGGCCGCGCTCGGACCGGCCGCCCCCGAGGTGGTCACCGCCGACGGCGCGGCGGCAGGGCCGACCGGTGACGCCTACGACCGGTTGCTCTGTACGTGTGCCGTCGAACGGGTGCCGATGTCGTGGCTCGCCCGCACCCGACCCGGCGGCCGGATCGTCACGCCCTGGGCCACGTCCTGGACCGCAGCCGGTTCGGCGATCCTGACGACACGTCAAGACGGCTCCGCCACAGGTCGCTTCGCCCCGGGCGGCGCCTTCATGCGGATGCGCGCCCATCGCGCCGACCGGATCGACGACCTGGACACCGTCGTCCGCCCCGAGCACGTTCCGGACCTCGGCCGCACCGCGGTCTCTCCGTGGGAGGTGACCGGCGACGCCGACTTCGCGATCGGCGTCGCCGTACCCGGCGTGTGGCACCTCTGGGAGCCACAACCCCCCGCCGATTCCGCACCCACCCGGTTCTGGGCGGCCGACGAAGCAGGCACCTCACGGGCCTGCGTCGACTACGACGGAACGCGGCTCACCCACCTCGCCGTACGGCAGTTCGGCCCGCGCCGACTGTGGGACGAGATATCGGCCGCGCATGCCTGGTGGGCTTCGGCGGGCCGCCCCGGCCTCGACCGGTTCCGGCTCACCGTCGACGCCGACGGCACCCAGTCCGTCCGGCACGACTCGCCCACCGGCGTCTCCTGGCCCGTCCCCGGAACCGCCCCGGGGATTCACCGCTTCCCGAAGTGCTCCACCAACCGGGAGTAGCTGTCGTCGCCGTGCCCACGCTCGACCGCACCGGCCACCAACGCCCTTGTGTACTCCGGGAATTCGACGTCGATCCCACGCGCCCTGCTCTCCCCGACCAGGTCCGCCAACGACGGCAGGTGGTGCTTGAGCGCGCCGAAGTCGGCCGCGTACTCGCCTCGGTCGACCTCGGCCGCGATCGACGGCAGGATCGAAAACAACGCCGACACCGAGGGGCCGGCCTGCTCCAGGAAATGTCCCACCTCGATGCCCTCGGCGGACAACAACGCCGCCGCGTGCAGAAAACCGTTGAGTGTGCCCCACATCGTGCCGTGCACGGCCATCCCGTACAGGCCCGGAACCCCCGCGTCCTCGCCGAGCAAGCTCCCCCGCCCGCCGATGAGCGCCAGCTCCGCGCCATACCGGGCGAAGACCTCCCCGGACCCGCCGTAGAACACCACCGCGTCCGGATCCCCGACGGCCGGCGCGATCGTCATGATCTGCCCGTGCAGATAGACCGCACCCCGCCCCGCCGCCCACTCCGCCATCGCCCTGGCCTCCCCCGACGTCCCGTCGGTCAGATTGACCACCGCGCGACCCACGAGCGCGTCCCCGGCCGCCGCCAAAATCTCCCGAGCCGCGTCGTTGCCCTTCACGTTGACGATCACCAGCGACCCCGCCGCGACCGCCTCCCGAACATCGCCCGCCGACCGCGCCCCCAGCGCGACCAAAGCCTCGTCCCGCCCCGGCGTCCGGTTCCACACCGTGGTCGATCGGCCCCCGGCGACGAACGCACCCGCCAACGCCGAGCCCATCTCCCCCAACCCGAGCACGGTCACCGCCGTACGCGCATCGCTGCCATCGGAGGCAAAGGTGGTGGTGGTCATGATCGCGGCCCCTCCCGAGATGCCGCGACCGGCACCCACGCCGGCCCCGGCGACGTAGTCGAACAGGAGCCAACACGCTAGGAATTCAACCGCACTTGAGGTCAAGGCCCACACCGCGAAAGCACCACGAACACACCGCGAACAGGCCACGAGCACACCCCGACCCACCCCGACTACGGCACCAACAGCACCCGCCCCGACTGCCCCCGCCCCTCCAGCACCCGATGCGCCTCGACCGCCTCGGTCAGCGGCAGCCGCGCATGCACCGCGACCCGCAACCGACCCGAGGCCAGGTGGTCGGCCACCTCGGCCGTCTCCCGCCGCGCCGCCGCCGGATTCGCCGCCTGCCAGGCGAGCAGCGAGAACCCGGCCACCGACCGCAACGCGAACAGGTCCGTGACCGGAATCGCCGGCAACTCGCCACTCGCCGCGCCGTACACCGCGATCCGACCGAACGGAGCCAACAGGTCGAAGCTCTGCCGCAGAATCGCGCCGCCCACCGAGTCGAGCACGACATCGACCCCACCCGGCGCCACCTCGCGCACCCGCGCCGGCCAATCGAGGTCGGCGTAATCGACGACGAAGTCGGCGCCGTACTCCTCGACAAAGGCGAACTTGTCCGCCGACCCGACCGTGGCGACGACCGTACCGGCCCCCAACAGCCCGGCCAGTTGCACCACCACATGCCCGATCCCGCCGGCTGCGGCATGCACCAACATCGTCTCGCCGGCCGCGACCCGCCCGGTACGCAACGCCCGCAGCGCAACCGGCCCCGCCATCGGCAACGCGCTCGCCGCACCGGCGTCGAGCCCCTCGGGCACCTCGACGAGCCACTCGGCGTCCGCGACCACGAAGTCGGCGAACGCGTCCTCCGCCAGGCCGGCGACCCGGCGGCCGACCTGCCACCGCGTCACATCCGGGCCGACGCCCTCGATCACACCCACCACGTCCCCCGTGAGCACACCCGGCAACGGCCTCTGGAACAACGGCCCCGCGGCCGGCCCGAGCCGAAACCTGGTGTCCACGAAGTTGGCACCGATCACCTCGACCCGGACGAGCACCTGCCCCGGCCCGGGTTCGGGGCGGTCGACCTCCTCCACGGTCAGTACCTCCGGGCCGCCGTACTCGTGATAGCGGACTCGTCGCATCCGATCCTCCTGGGCACTGGGATCATGGGTGAACCCGACCCACGCCAAACTGGACCATCGGTCAACTTAATCCGAACGTACTGGACCGCCAGTCCAGTTGTCCATCGACCCCGGCAACTCCCACCGACCCCTTCGACCCCACGCCGACCCCACGGCAACCCACCCCGACCGACGAGGAACGCGATGACGCAAGACCGCCCCGAACGCGCCGACGCGGCCCGCAATCGGCGCGCGATCCTGCTGGCCACCGAGGAACTCCTGGCCCGATACCGCCCCGAGCAGATCTCGATGGAGCAGGTCGCCACAGCGGCGGGCGTCGGCAAGGGCACGGTGTTCCACCGCTTCGGCAGCCGGATGGGCCTGATGCACGCGCTGATGGCGGAGCGCGCACTCGCCCTGACCGAGGCCGTCTCCACCGGGCCGCCGCCGCTGGGCCCGGGCGCACCGGCGGCCGAACGACTGGTCGCCTTCCTCGACGCCGTCGTCGACGTGATCGCCCGCAACAAGGGGCTGTTGGCCGCGCTCGGCCACGCCGACACGACCGTCGCCGCCAAGTCGGACGAGGACCCGCGCACCGCGCACCCGGTGTACGGCTTCTGGCACGGACACATCGCCGACCTGCTCGCCGCCGAGCGCCCGGACCTGGACGCCGAGTTGCAGGCACACATCCTGCTGGCCGGCCTACAGAGCCGGTCGACCCTGCTCCTGCTCGAACAGGGCGAAGCCGAACGCCTCGCCGCCGCCCTCCGCGTCCTGGCCCGCGCCCTGCTGCACGCCCCGACACAAGGCGGCTGACAACCGGGCGCGGCGCCTTCCGAGGCCGAAAAGCCGATCGCCCCCGGTGCCGAAAAGGCACTCGGGGGCGACGAAAACCCGGCAATCAGCGCGGGAGGGAACCCACTCGAAACTCGGACCCGAAGGCCGACGCACACAAAACCGACCCAGGCCCCGAAAGCCGGCCGAAGCCGGCGAAGGCCGACTCGACCAAGCCCGCGCTCAACCCCCGACGCCGACCCACGCAAACCTCACGCCCACAACTGACCCTGCAACCCCTCGACCGCGGCCTCGGTGCTCTCGGCCGTGTAGATCCCGGTGGACAGGTACTTCCACCCCGCGTCCGCGATCACGAACGCGATGTCCGCGTCCTCGCCCGCCTTGATCGCCTTCCGCGCGATCCCGAGCGCCGCGTGCAGCACCGCGCCGGTCGAGATGCCCGCGAAGATGCCTTCCTTCTCCAGCAGTTCCCGGGTACGCCGAACCGCGTCGGCGGAACCCACCGAGTAGCGCGTGGTCAACACCTCGGCGTCGTACAACTCCGGCACGAAGCCCTCGTCGAGGTTGCGCAGGCCGTACACCACGTCGTCGTAGCGCGGCTCGGCCGCGACGATCGTCACGCCCGGAACCTTCTCCCGCAGGTAACGACCGACACCCATCAACGTGCCGGTGGTGCCCAGCCCGGCCACGAAGTGGGTGATCGTCGGCAGATCCTCCAGCAACTCGGGCCCGGTCGTGGCGTAGTGCGCGTCCGGATTGGCCGGATTGCCGTACTGATACAACATCACCCAGTCGGGATTCTCGGCCGCGAGCTCCTTGGCCACCCGTACCGCCGTGTTGGAGCCGCCCGCCGCCGGCGACCCGATGATCCGGGCGCCCCACATGCGCAACAACTCGCGGCGTTCCTCGGAGGTGTTCTCCGGCATCACGCAGACGATCCGGTAACCCTTGAGCTTGGCCGCCATCGCCAGCGCGATGCCGGTGTTGCCCGAGGTCGGCTCCAGGATCGTGCAGCCGGGGGTGAGCAGCCCGTCCCGCTCGGCCGCCTCGATCATGTGCAGCGCCGGACGGTCCTTGATCGAACCGGTCGGGTTGCGGTCCTCCAGCTTGGCCCACACCCGCACGGTCGGCGACGGCGACAGACTCGGCAGGCCGACCAACGGGGTGCGGCCCACCGAGTCGAGCAACGATTCGTAGCGCATCAGATCGAGCCGCCGGCGACCGCCGGAAGAATGGTGACCGTGTCGCCGTCGCCCAGCTTGGTGGTGAGCCCGCCGGTGAACCGCACGTCCTCGTCGTTGAGGTAGACGTTGACGAAGCGGCGCAGTTCGCCGTTCTCCTCCACCAGGCGAGCACGCACACCCGGGTGCCGGGCCTCCAGGTCGACCAGCAGGTCGGCGAGCGTGGCGCCGGACCCGGGTACGGCCTTGGCGCCGTCGGTGTAGGTGCGGAGGATGGTCGGGATGCGGACCTCGATGGCCATGGATGCGCTCCTCTGGTGTTGACTCGAACGGAGAGAACGCAGTCCGGACGCGGGCCGCACCCCAAACGCTCCGACGGGGCCGATGGAGACCGCGGGGCGGGGGTCGTTCGCATGCGCCGGTGCTGCGGGACTTGCCTGCTGCCTGGGGTGCCTGGTGAGCCGATCCGGGAAGCGGATCAGCCCACGCGCGCAGCGCGACAGAGGGCGCTGGAGAGTCGGCACAGATCGACGTGCAGGCGTGCGACGAGAAACGCGCCCGGGGCACCGCCCGGCACCGCTTCCGTCGTATTCACGCCCGCATAACGCATATGGTCATGCTAGCCATTCCCCCGGCCCGCTCCGATGTGATCTCGCATGGCGGAACACCCCATATCGACAGGTGAGACGCAGCGGGTCCGGCAAGGGAATCAACCGGCAACAATCCGACATCGATCACCCCTGCATCGACAGACATCAATAGGTGTCCACCACACTGACCTCCTCCTCGGTGATCACCCCGTCGACGATCCGGTACGACCGGAACTCGTACGTCTCCTCGTCCCGCGTCGACACCAGCACGTAGTGCGCGTTGGGCTCGGACGCGTACGACACGTCGGTACGCGACGGATACGCCTCGGTCGCGGTGTGCGAGTGGTAGACGATCACCGGCTCCTCGTCGCGATCGTCCATCTCCCGGTAGAGCTTGAACAGGTCGGCCGAGTCGAACTCGTAGAACGTGGGCGACCGCGCGGCGTTGAGCATCGGGATGAACCGCTCGGGGCGGTCGGTGCCCTCGGGCCCGGCGACGACGCCGCACGCCTCGTCGGGGTGGTCGGCACGGGCGTGGGCGACGATCCGATCGCGCAGATCTGCGGTGATGGTGAGCATGCCCCGAGCGTACTGAGCACCTCCCGACCCCGCGCGAGGCCCACCGCCCGCCGCCGACCCGCCGATCAGACCTTCATCGGCTTCGCGTGCCGCGCCGGGATGTACGCCGCCACCAGGAACGCCACCCAGATCGGCACCACGTACAACGCGATCCTGGTGTCCGCGGAGAACCCGAGCAGGACCACCACCATCACCAGGAAGGTCAGCACCGCCCAGCCCGTGTACGGCGCACCCGGCATCCGGAACCCGTGCCCGGCCAGCCGGCCCCGGTCCACCGCCCGCCGGTAGCGCATCTGGCAGGCGACGATCATGCCCCACGTCCACAGCGCGCCCACGGTGGCCACCGAGGTGATGTACATGAACGCCTTGTCCGGCACCAGCGCGTTGATCAGTACGCCCAGACCCATCACGATCGCCGACACGGTGATCGCCGCCGCGGGCACCCGATGCGCGCTCAGCCCGCTCACCCCCGGCGGCGCCTGTCCCTCGACCGCGAGCGTGCGCAACATCCGGCCGGTCGAGTACAGGCCCGAGTTGCACGAGGACAGCGCGGCGGTGAGCACCACGAAGTTGATGATCGCGGCCGCGGCCGGGATGCCCACCCGGTCGAAGACCAGCACGAACGGGCTCTCCTGGGCGTGGAAATCGGTCCACGGCGCCAGCGAGAGGATGATCAGCAGGGCGCCGATGTAGAACAGCCCGATCCGGAACGGGATGGTGTTGATCGCGCGCGGCAGCACCTTCTCCGGATCCTGCGCCTCGCCGGCGGTGACCCCGACCAGTTCGACACCCAGGAAGGCGAACATCACGATCTGGAGCACCAGCAACGTCTCGCCGACGCCGTTGGGCGCGAACCCGCCGTCCGACCACAGGTGGGTGACCGACGCCTGGTCGCCGGCCTCGCCGAAGCCGAAGATCAGCACCCCGATGCCGACCAGGATCATCCCGATGATCGCGGTCACCTTGATCATCGAGAACCAGAACTCGAACTCGCCGAACAGCTTGACCGAGATCAGGTTGGCGGCGAACAGCACCGACAGCACCACCAGCGCGGTGACCCACTGCGGCACCGAGGGCCACCAGTACTGCACGTAGACGCCCGCCGCGGTGATCTCGGCCATCCCGGTGACCACCCACATCACCCAGTACGTCCAGCCGGTCACGAAGCCGGCGAACGGCCCGAAGAACTCCCGGGCGTACTCGGCGAAACTGCCCGCCACGGGGCGATACATCAACAGTTCACCCAGCGCGCGCATCACGAAGAAGATCACTACGCCGGCCACCGCGTAGGCCGCGATCAACGACGGCCCGGCCTTCTCGATCGCACCGCCCGCGCCCAGGAAGAGGCCGGTACCGATCGCGCCGCCGATCGCGATCATCTGGATCTGACGGCTGTTGAGTCCCCGTTCGTACCCTTCGGCGTCGACACTCGGTTCGGCCGCATTCGCGCTCGATCCGGCCTCGGTGTCCATCATGATCGCTCCCGTTCGTCGGTACGGAGGCCGTATTACCAACGAACCGGGGCGGAAACCCGGATGCCGATCGATCCGGCGTGTCCCTTTTCAACGGATACGCCATGTACAAGGAACGCGCCTTTGCCATGGGCACGCCGCGCGGCGTGCCCTCGACCCACCGGTCGCTACAGCGCCCCGAGCAACGAGTCCTGCAGGCCGCCCAGCCAGTGGAAGACCGCGAACAACCAGCGCCGCGGATCGTCGTCGGCCAGCTTGGCCTCGAACTCCTCCATGTCCTCGGTGACTTCGAGCCGGGTGCCGATCACCAGCCGCAGGTCGTTGAGCGTGCCCAGCCAGGCCTGAACGCCGGCCGCGTCGAGCACCACGCGGTGTTCGCCGCCCTGGGTGCGCAGCTCCTCGGCGTCCGCCGGTTCGGTCAGGTCGACCAACTCGGCCAGGTCGGCCAGCACGATCCGCGCGTTGTCCCGCTTGCGCAGCCGCAGGTCGGTCTCGGTGTAGCGACGGAACTCGGCCGCCGCCTCGGCGTCCTCGGCATACGCGTCCGGCAGCAGGCGGGCCAGCGCGGGGTCGTCCGGGGTGACCGGCACCTCGGACGAGCCGAGCCCGGTCAGGCCCAGCTCGGCGGCCAGCGGATCGGTCGCATCGTCGTCGGGCGAGACCATCTCCACCAGTTGACCGCACAGATCGGCCAGCACCCGCACGTGCATGTCCTCCAGGACGATCTCGGGTCGACCCGAGCGTCCGCGCATGAAGAGGCCGTTCACAGGCTGTGCAACTCCCGGAGAAGGTGGGGCGGGAACCGAAGTGGTCGGCGGGCCGAACGGGCGAACCGCCCGGGTGTCACTTGTCGTGCTGGATGGTGGCCCACAGGCCGAAGCCGTGCATCGCGGTGGTGTCGCGCTCCATCTCCTCGCGCGTCCCCGACGAAACCACGGCCCGCCCCTTGTTGTGCACGTCGTGCATCAGCTTCTCGGCCTTCTTCTTCGGATAGCCGAAGTAGGACTGGAAGACGTAGGTCACGTACGACATCAAGTTGATCGGGTCGTTCCAGACGATGCACACCCAAGGGGTCTCCGCCCGGACGTCCTCGTCGGGCTTGTGCTTCTCGACCTCGATGGGAGCGACACTCATGGGTCCCATGCTGCCATCCGGGCTGGGCCCGGGCGAACCGGCTCGACGAGAGCGATCGGGCCCGGATGTGACCCGGGGCGTACCCGTCACCCCTCCCGTACGGCAAAATCCCGCCCATGTCCTCTGCACCCGCACCGGGTTGGTACCCGGATCCGGAGATCACCGGCCACATCCGTTACTGGGACGGCGGTGCCTGGGTGCCGGACAGCAGTCGGCCGGCCGAGGAACCCGGCCGGTCCGCCGCCGAACAACCGGACCAGGCCGCGCAATCGGGCGGCCCCGAGGCGCTCGAACAGGGCGGTCGGGTGATCCGGGGCGAGGTGCTGTCCGCGCGGGCCGGCGGGTTGTACGACATGTCCTCGACGGGCATGTACGCACCGCCGACCGGCACACCCGAATCCGCCGGCCCGGCCGACGCCGGTGCGGCGCGCTCCGGCCCGACCGGTCCCACGGCCCCCACCGGCCCGAGGCGCGGCGCGACGCCGGGCGCCGAGGTGCCGCCGCAGCGCGCCGCCGAGGAGCCGGGGCCGTGGCGACCGGTCCAAGCCGACATCTTCGGCACCAACGAGCGGCGCCCGGCGAACCCGGGTCGGCGCCTGCTCGCCCGGATCGCCGACGCGCTGGTGCCGCTCGCGGCCGGTGTCGCGGTCGGCATCCCGCTCGTCCCGGACGCGGTCGACCACATCCGGGACAAGATCGACCGGGCCCGCTACGAGGGCCGCGACACCACCGTCTGGCTGATCGACGGCACGACCGGCACGGCGCTCGCCGCGGTGCTCGGCACCGTGCTCGTGGCCGCACTGCTGTACGAGGCGCTGCCCACCTGGAAGTGGGGCCGCTCGCTCGGCAAGACGCTGTTCGGCCTGCGCGTCGCCGACCTGGACAGCCACGACACGCCGTCGTTGTGGCAGTCGGTGCGGCGGTGGGCCGTGCTCTACGTCCCGGGCGTGTTGGTGATCGGCCTGTTCGGCGCCCTGTGGGGGCTGTTCGACCGGCCGTGGCGTCAGGGTCTGCACGACAAGGCGGCACGCACGTTCGTGGCGCGGGACTGAGCGGGCCGGTCCGGAACGAGTCGGTCCGCAAGGGATCGGTCCGGGTCGGCTCGCCCCGCCCCCACCACTGACCCATCCAGGCGCGACACGCCCGAATTGGCCCGAGACGTCACACTTACGTCAGCTTTTGTCCGCTTTACTCGGCTTCATGACAGGTAGTGCGCCGCCTCCACCGCCCGACCCGTACGGCGACGACCCCTCGGGTCGCAACCCGTCCGGACCACCACCTCCGCCCGGCCGACAACCCCCGCCCGGCCAACCGCCGTACGGACAGCCGCCTTACGGACAACCGCCCTACGGGCAGCAGCAACCGCCCGGCGGGCAGCCGCCCTACGGCCAGGACCCGACCGGGCAGCAGCAACCCCCATACGGCCAGGACCCGTCCGGGCAACCGCCGTACGGCCAGGACCCCACCGGGCAGTATCCCTACGGTCAGGGCGGCTCGTACGGGCCGGGCGGTCCCTACGGCCAGGACCCCTCCTACGGCGCCGGCGGCGGTCACGGCGCGGGCCCCACCCTCGGCGGTCCGGCGCGGCGACTGCTCGCGCGGATCGTCGACAGCATCATCGTCGGCGTGATCGCGGGGCTGATCTCGTGGCCGGTCACCGACTACGACTACGACGACGTGACCTTCGGCTCGCAGTTCGCCTCGGGCCTGATCTTCTCGTTGGTCTATTTCGTCTACGAGGGCTTCCAGCTCGACCGGTTCGGCCGCACGCTCGGCAAACGAGTGGTGCGCATCCGGGTGGTTCGGGTGGCCGACGGCGGGCCCATCGCTGGGTCGATCGCATGGACCCGCGCCGGCGTGTACACGTTGCCCCTGGCCGTGCCCTGCCTGGGCACGCTCTTCTGGCTGGTCAACGTGTTGTGGCAATTCTGGGATCAGCCGTGGCACCAGTGTCTGCACGACAAGGCCGCCCGGACCACCGTCATCCGCGGGTCGTGACCCGGGACGGGTGATGCCGTGCGCGAATGCCGAGCACTGCCGTCGTCGTGCCCAGCGCGACCCCGATGCCCATGGCGACGGCAGCTCCCGCCACGGTGCGCGGCTCCCAGGCCGCCAATAGTGAGACCGTCAAGACGATCGTGACGAATACGCCGTAGCCGAGACGGAAGAAATCTCCTCTTGCCACGACGCACCACCTCCCCTGCACCCCTATGTGCACGCCCCCCGTCTCTCACGCTACTGCGCGGGCCGCGCAATGTAACCATTCGATTGCGATCGGGATTTATCGGTCCGGGCTGCGGGCACCCTCCCGCGACCGGTCGGAGCGGTGATCTTCGGCTCAGGAATGTCCGAGACCCGGAGAACGCAGGTGAACCCGAGGCACCTCGCCCCTGCCGTCGTCGCCACGCTGTGCGCACTGCTCCTGCCGGCCACCGCGCCTGCCGCGCCGGGCCCGGCGGCCGATCCCCCGGCGGGGCGCACCGCGGACTCCGGCCCCTTCGTCGAACGCGACGACGATCTTGCGCATCCGTTCACCGAGCGGCGCGGGCAGCGGCGCGACGCGGCGGTGCAGGCGATCACCGAGGACCCCGGGCTCACGGCGCGCACCGTGCCGGCGGGCGAGACGGGCGCGGCGGAGATCCGTCCGCCCGCCCAGGCGCGGGTGTTCGTGATCCTGGTCGAGTTCGGCGATCGCCCGAACACGTCGGGCGGGCCGGGGTCCGGCTCCCGACCGGGTGAGGCGAACCCAGCCTGCCCGGCGCATGAGGGCAACCAGCCCGGCCGGCGCATGAGGCCAAGCAGCCCCGCCGGCGCTTGAGGCGAACAAGCCGAACCCCCACCGCCCTCAGGGCAAGACCCGCTCCCCCACGACCTCCGCCCCCGCCCCCCGAAGCTCGGCAAGCGCGACGGCCGTACTCTCCCGCCCCACCCCCGCCGTCAACCCCACCAACACCCGCGTCGAAAACCCCTCCCGCACCGCATCCAACGCAGTCGCCCGCACGCAGTGATCCGTGGCAATCCCCACCACGTCCACCTGCGTAACCCCCCGCGCCCGCAACCAGTCCGCCAACGACGTCCCGTCCCCGGCCGCCCCCTCGAACCCGCTGTAGGCGGCCGCGTACGCCCCCTTGGAGAAGACCTCCTCGACCCGCCCCGACTCGACCACCGGCGCGAACGCCGGATGGAACCGCGCCCCCTCGGTCCCGGCCACACAGTGCACCGGCCAGGTCCCCGCATAATCCGGCGTCGCCGAAAAGTGCGCCCCGGGATCCACATGGTGATCCCGCGTCGCCACGATGTGCGCATACGCCGGCGTCTCCGTGTGCACCGGATCCGGCGGCTGCTCGGCCGCATTGGCCGCGACGTGGTGCCGGATCGCCTCGGCGACCGCCGCCCCGCCCTCGACCGCGAGGCTGCCGCCCTCACAGAAGTCGTTCTGTACGTCGACCACGATCAATGCCCGGGTCATCGCTTCGTGCCTCCTCGTGACCGGCCCGGCCCCGTCGAGTCCGACGAGCCCGTTCCGCGCCTACTCGTAGATCGTCGGAAGTACCGGTTCCCCGCGCGAGAGCTGTGTAGCCGAAAGCGGCAGTTCCTCACGCGAACGCGCGTGTCGCGTGCGCGCCGCCGACAGCGGCTCGCGCCCGACGATCTCTCCGTCCACGACCAGCGGGACCAGCAATTCCCGCTCGCCCGGCACGGCTTCCGCATCGGCGCGAAAGGGCCGCAGCACCTCGGCCTCGGCCACCCCGTCCGCGTCGTACCGCCGCACCGCGCTCTTGCGACCGCCGTGGCTCGGCTTGCCCGGCGACTTCTTGGCCACCGGCACCAGCGGCGCGTCCGGCGCATCGCTCATCGCCCGCGCGACCAGTTTGTACACCAGCGACGCGGTCGGCTGCCCCGAGCCGGTGACCAATTGGGTGCCTACCCCGTAGGCGTCCACGGGAGCCGCCCGCAGCGAGGCGATCGCGTACTCGTCGAGGTCGCTGGTGACCACGATCCGGGTCTTGACCGCCCCGAGCTCGTCGAGCTGCGCCCGTACCCGGTGCGCGAGCAACAGCAGATCACCCGAGTCGAGCCGAACCGCGCCGAGTTCGTGCCCGGCCACCTCCACCGCCGTGCGCACCGCACTCGCCACGTCGTAGGTGTCCACGAGCAGCGTGGTGTCCGCGCCGAGCGCGGCCACCTGCGCCGCGAACGCCTCGCGCTCGTCGTCGTGCAGCAGCGTGAACGCGTGCGCGCTGGTGCCCCGAGTCGGGATCCCGTACCGCTGCCCGGCACGCAGGTTCGAGGTACTCGCGAAACCGCAGATGTACGCGGCCCGCGCGGCGGCCACCGCCGCCTCCTCGTGGGTGCGGCGCGAGCCCATCTCGATGCACGGACGCCCGGCGGCGGCCGACGTCATCCGGGATGCGGCGGCGGCGACGGCGGCGTCGTGGTTGAGGATCGACAGGATCAACGTCTCCAGCACCACCGCCTCGGCGAAGCTGCCCTCGACCACCACCAGCGGCGAACCCGGGAACCAGCACTCGCCCTCGGCGTAGCCCCAGACGTTGCCGGTGAACCGGTAGCCCGCCAGCCAGTCCAGCGTCGCCGGACCGACCACCCCGGCCTCGCCGAGGAAGCGCAGCGTCTCCTCGTCGAAGCGGAAGTTCTCGATGGCGTCGAGCAGCCGCCCGGTGCCGGCGGTCACACCGTAGCGCCGACCGTCCGGCAGTCGGCGGGCGAAGACCTCGAACACCGAACGGCGATGCGCCGCGCCGCTGCGGAGTGCGGCTTCGAGCATCGTCAGCTCGTAGTGATCCGTGAGCAATGCCGTGGTTGCGGTGTCCATGTCGTCAGCATAACACGATTACTCGTCAGTTTGACGATTACTCGCAAGAGTGGTGCGCATCACGGTAATTCGCCCACTCAAGCCTCGATATCCGGACAATATCCACCATCTCGCTACCCGGCCCGGTCCTCCTCCGGCGTCGGCGCCCAGGTCGAACCGTTGATGTGCGTGCCGCCGCCGACGAAGAGCGTGTTCCCCGTGACATAGCGCGAGTCGTCACTGGCCAGGAACAGGGCGGCGCCGCCGATGTCGGTCTCCGGGTCGCCCATCCGGCCCATCGGATTGGCCGACTCCGCGAGCGCGGCGGCCTCCGGGTTCACCTTGGCGTAGGCCGCGAACGCGTCGGTCCTGGCCCCGGGACAGATCACGTTGGCCCGGATCTGATGCGGCGCCCACTCCCGCGCCGCCGAGCGGGTCAGCGCCCGCAGCGCCTCCTTGCCGACGTTGTACTCGGCGGTGAACCGATGCGCGTTGACGCCGTTCAGGCTGGCGATGTTGATCACGCTGCCGCCACCCGCGTCCCGCATCGGCTCGAACGCCGCGCGCATCGTCCACCATCCGGCCCACAGGGCCATGTCCAGACCGTGCTGCAACATCTCGTCGGTCTTGTTCTCCAGGCGGTTGATCCGCCCGCCGCCCCACGCGTTGTTCACCAACGTGTCCAACCGGCCCCACCGGTCCAGCGCGGCCTCGACCAGGCCGACCGCCTCCGCCTTGACCGTGACGTCGGCGACCACCGCGAGCGTGTCGACGCCGAACACCTCGGCGATCTCGGCGGCGACCCGATCCGCCGACTCGGCCCCGATGTCGTTGACCAGGATCCGACATCCCTCGGCCGCGAACCGCCGGGCGATCCCGCGCCCGATGCCCGCCCCGGAGCCGGTGATCACCGCGACGTGGTCCTGAAGACGTCCTGCCATGGCGCTGCCTCCCACGTTGATCGTTTTGCCTTCGTGGGTATCCGCAACAGCCCTACAAAACAAGGGCCTCCCGCCGAAAGCGCGACGAAGACGCAGGTCAGCTGGGGCGCCACTGGTGATCGCAGTCCCGACACTTGCGGTCCCCGTACGGCATCGAGGACACCTTGCCCGAGCCGCACTCGGGACACGTGGGACCGTCCGCGGCGGTCGGCGGACGCCAGCGCGCGGCGCACGAACCGCAGACGTAGTCGCCGACGATGTCGGTGCTCACCTTGGTCGAGCCGCACTTGCCGCACTGCACCTCGACGTGTCGCCGCTTGCGCGGCGCGGCCCGGCCGATCGCCGCCTGGCGTTCGCGCTGCGCGGAGAAGCCCCAGTAGGAACGCAGCCGGTCGGCCATGTCCGGCTGCAGGTCCGCCCCCCGGCCGTACGGCGCTTCGCTGCTCGGCAGGTCACTCATGCCCGTCACGGTAGGCCATCCGGGCGACCGGGCACCGGTTCGCGGCCCGAAAATCCCGTCGCCGACAACCCGGTGTCGGTTATCGTCGAAACATGTGGATCAACGGGCAGCGAGCTACCGGCGTCGGGCCGGCGAACCGAGCGCGATAGCGCCGCTCGGCCCGGCTCGGCGTGTGTGTACTCCCACCGCCCGCTGCTCTCGCGAAGGCCGATTCGCCATGCTCTCGCCACAGATCCGTTCCACCTTCCTCGACTTCTTCACCGCGCGCGGACATCGCCTCGTGCCGTCCGGTTCGCTGCTGCCGCCCGATTCGAGCCTGCTCGTGGCCAACGCGGGGATGAACCAGTTCAAGCCCTGGTTCCTGGGCGACGTCGAACCCGAAGTGCCCCGCGCGACCTCGGTGCAAAAGTGCGTACGCACCGTGGACATCGACAACATCGGACACACCCGCCGGCACTCCACCTTCTTCGAGATGCTCGGCAACTTCTCCTTCGGCGACTACTTCAAGTCGGAGGCGATCGGGTTCGCGTACGAGGTGCTGACCGAACACTTCGGCCTCTCCCCCGACCGCCTGTGGGTCACCGTCTACGAGGACGACGACGAGTCGGCGCGCATCTGGCGCTCGGTCGGCATGCCCTCGGAGCGGATCCAACGCCTGGGCGCGGCGGACAACTTCTGGTCGATGGGCGTACCGGGGCCGTGCGGTCCGTGCTCGGACGTCACCTACGACCGGGGACCGGAGTACGGGCGCGACGGGGGACCCTCGGTCGACCCCGAACGCTTCGTCGAGTTGTGGAGCCTGGTCTTCATGCGCAGCGTGCGCGGCGAGAGCGAACCCGGCGGCGGTTTCCCGGTACTCGGCGACCTACCGCGCACCGGCATCGACACGGGCCTGGGCCTGGATCGGCTCGCGACGGTGCTCCAGGGCGTGGACAGCACCGTACAAACCGACCTGCTGCGCCCCACGTTGGCGACGGTCGAGGAACTGGCGGGCCGGGCCTACTCCCCCACCGACCGCGACAACCCCGATCGGGTGTCCTTCGAAGTCCTCACCGACCACGCGCGGGCGATCGCGTTCCTGCTCGCGGACGGCATCCGTCCGGGCAAGGAGGGCACCGAATACGTCCTGCGTCGACTGATCCGAAGGGCGCTCCGACACGGCCGTCGCCTCGGCATCCGGGGCCCCGTCCTGCCACCCCTCACCGCAAGCATCGTCACGACGCTCTCCCCCGCCTGGCCGGAACTCACCCGAAGCGCGTCCCTCATCGAATCCCTGACCGCCCGGGAGGAAGAATCCTTCGCCCGCACCCTCCACAAGGGCACCCGCCTCCTCGACAAGGCGATCCGCCGCCGCCTGGAAGCCGGCCACCCCGACCTCCCCACCGAAACCGTCGTCACCCTCTACACCACCCACGGCTTCCCCCCGGACCTGACCCTCGAAGCCGCCAAAGAAGCCGGCCTGACCATCGACACCCCCCACCTCACCTCCCTCCTCCTCCCACCAACCCACCCCTGAAGCAACCCCCAAGCCCGGCCGGCCCCGGTACCTCACGACCCGGCCGGCGCTTGGGGCCACTCGCCCCCGCCGGCACATGAGGCGAACCCAGCCGGCCCGACGCTTGGGCCACCCAACCTCGCCGACGCTTAGCCGAATCAGCCCGGCCGGCGTATGAGGCCAAATCAGCCCCGCCGGCGTTTGAGGCGAATCAGCCCGGCCGGCGTTTGAGGCCACCCAGCCCCGCCGGCGCTTGAGGCGAACCAGCCCGGCCGGCGACCGAGGGCAACCCGACCCGCCAACCCACCCACCACTAGGCCGACATCGTTTGCACGCCGACAACCCGAAGCAACGCCAACCGCCCAGCCGCCAGGCTCCCCGCAGGGGCCGAATAAACGACCACCCGCTGCCCCGCCTCCACGGCGACAAGCACCTGACTCCGCAAGGCGATCTCCCCGACCTCCGGATGCCAAACCGTCTCCCCCCGCCCCCACCGCCCGGCCCCCTCGCACAGGCCGCCCCCCTCGTCCCCGCCCCCCGACCCCGCCGCCGCCCACAACGCGGCGAACTCGGCCGACCCCGCACACAACCGCGCCACCACCCCCGCGACCCGCGCATCACCCGGCCGCTCCCCGAGCACACCCCGCAGATCGGCCACGTACGCCCGGGAGATCGCATCCACGTCCGCCCCGCGAAACCGCTCCCGCGAACCCGGCTCGCAAAACCACCGCACCACGACGTTGCGCCCGACGTTCGCCCCCAGCAGCGCCACCGCCATCGCGTTCTGCGCCAATACGTCGCCCGAATCCGAGATCACCTGCGCCGGCACATCGTGCAGCCGATCCAGGATCAGCAATATCGCCGGCGACACATGCTCGTCCGCACCGCAGGACCGCCCCGGCGGAACACGACCGGCCAGCCGGAAAAGGTGATCACGCCCGTCCTCCTCCAACCGCAACGCGCGCGCCAACGCGGCAAGAAGCTGCGGCGACGGATGCGGCCCCCGGTTCTGCTCCAGCCGCGCGTAGTAGTCGACCGACATCCCGGCCAGCCGCGCGACCTCCTCGCGACGCAGCCCCGCCGTACGGCGCCGGACCCCATCGGGCAGCCCCACGTCCGCCGGCGACAGCCGTTCCCGGCAGCGCAGCAGAAAGCCGGCCAGCTCCTGTCGATCGTTCATGCCCACAGGATCCGACGTCCCCGCACCGGTATCCAGGGCCCATCCGTCCCTGGATCACCAGTCCCCGGTTGCGCGTCCCCAGGGACCGGGCAGCTCCGAAGCGGCCGACCCACCGGCCGCCGGCCGCCGATTACCCGACGCGGCCCACCCACCGGCGATCAAGCGCCGAACAGCCAAAGCCCGAACAAGCTCCGGCGAATCAGGCCGCCCGGCGGATCGCGGTGACGAGTCGGGCGGTGGCCTGCGCGCGTGCCTGTCGACGGCGGCGCAGTGCGATTGCCGCGACCCGTACCTCTCGACTGTCCCGCTTCTCCACGACCGCCACCTCCGAACGAACCCGTCCCGCCCGAGAAGGCGACACCGTGCGCCCCAACAGGAGCGACACCCACAAACCTAGGTGCCACACCCCCTGTCGGGCGTCGCCCGGGAGTGCCGATCGGCCCTACTACCGGAGGACGACTCGAACCCCCGGGTACCCCCGAGACATGCCACCCCGGGAGTACCCGACGGGACTTCCGACGGAGCCGCCCCCTCCTCGGCCCGGCCCGGAGCACCTCCCCGGGTTCAGATCACCTTCCCCGGGTTCAGGATGCCCAGCGGGTCGAACGCGGCCTTGACCCCCCGGTGCACCCGAACCCCCACCGGCCCGAGTTCCTCCGCGAGCCAATCCCGCTTGAGCACGCCCACCCCGTGTTCCCCGGTGATCGTGCCGCCGAGGTCCAACCCCAGACGCATGATCGCGTCGAACGCGACCCCGGCCCGCTCCACCGCCGCCGGGTCGGTCGCGTCGAAGATCACGATCGGGTGGGTGTTCCCGTCCCCGGCGTGCGCGCACACCCCGATCACCGTGTCGTGCCGCTCGGCGATCGCGGCCACCCCGTCGAGCAGGTCGCCGAGTCGCGAGCGCGGCACCGCGACGTCGTCGATCATGCTGGTGCCCAGCCGTTCCAGTGCGGGCAGCGCGAGTCGACGGGCCTGCATGAACAGCGCCGAGTCCTCGGCGTCCTCGGCGGTGAACGCCTCGAACGCGCCCGCCTCGGTACAGATCGCCTCGATCGCGGCCAACTCGGCGGCGGGCTCCGGGGTGTCCACCGCGACCAGGAGCAGCGCGGCGCTGTGCTCCGGCAGGCCCATGTTCGCCATCGCGTTCACCGCGCGCAGGGTGGTGCCGTCCATCAGTTCCATCAGCGAGGGGGTGTGGCCGGCCGCCATGATCGCCGAGACCGCACCGGCCGCCGAGGCGGTGCTCGCGAACTGGGCCACCGTCACCAACGCGGGCGGCGGCGTCGGTCGCAGCGCGAGGGTGGCCCGGGTGACCACACCGAGCGTGCCCTCCGCGCCGACGAACAACCGGGTCAGGTCGTAGCCCGCGACGCCCTTGGCGGTCCGTCGCCCGGTGCGCAGCAGTTCCCCGTCGGCGAGCACGACCTCCAGGCCCAGCACGTACTCGGCGGTCACCCCGTACTTGACGCAGCACAATCCGCCCGCGCCGGTACCGATGTTGCCGCCGATCGTGCAGGTCTCCCAACTGGACGGGTCCGGCGGGTAGACCAGGCCGTGCTCGGCGGTCGCCTTGGACAGGTCGGCGTTGATCACCCCCGGCTCCACCACGGCCGTACGGTCGACGGGATCGATCTGCAGGATGCGATTCATCCGAACGAGCGAAAGCACGATGCAGCCGTCGACCGCGTTGGCGCCGCCGGACAAGCCGGTACGCGCGCCCTGCGGGACCACCGGTACCCGCAGTCGGGTGGCCACCCGCATGACGTGTTGCACCTGCTCGGTGGTCTCGGCCAGGACCACCACCGCAGGGTGACCGGCCGCACACAGGCCGGCCATGTCACGCGCGTACGATGCGGCGATGTCCGCGTCCGTCACCAGGACGTGCGCGGGTAGTTCCTCCCGCAGTGCCGTGATCAGGTCGGTGGTCATGCTGCCTCCCGGTGTGGCCGTGAATGGCCCCAGGGTAGGCACCGGGAAACCAGTCCCCCGAGGGAGGGCACCTTGCAGATCGACCGGTTGGATGCCGCGCTGATCCGGTTGCTGGTGGAAACACCGCGGATCGGTGTCGTGGAGTGTTCGCGCCGGCTGGCGGTGGCGCGCGGCACGGTACAGGTGCGCCTGGACCGGCTGCGCGAGGCCGGCGTGATCAGAGGCTTCGGGCCGGACGTGGACCCCGCCACCCTCGGCTTCTCGGTGACCGCCTTCGCGACCCTGGAGATCCGCCAGGGCCAGGGCCGCGACCTGCGCAAGCAACTGGAATGCGTGGCCCAGATCCTCGAAGTGCACGCCATCACCGGCCGAGGCGACCTGCTGTGCCGAATCGTCGCCCGCTCGAACGCGGACCTACAACACGTAATCGAACAGATCATCGAACTCGAAGGCGTGGTCCGCGCCTCCACCACCATCGCCCTGGAAACCCCGGTCCCCTACCGGGTCCTGCCCCTGGTCGAGTCCGCGGTGGACGAATAGCCGGCCCACCCGGCCAGGCCGGCGTTCGAGGCCGCTCAGCCCCGCCGGCGCAGGCGGCGAACCCGGCCCGGCCGGCGTTCGAGGCCGACCGGGCCGGCCGGCGGACGAGGCCGAACGCCCGTCAGCACGAAGGCACCTTGCCCCCCGCGTTCAACGCCTCGAGCGCCGAAACCGCGCCCGAGAGCGTCTCGACCGGAATCAGCCGAAGCCCGCCGTCCCCGACCCGCCCGGCCTCCCCGCACTCCCCCTTCGGCAAAACGAAAACCGTGGCCCCCGCCCGCTTCGCGGCCAGCAGCTTCATCGGCAACCCGCCGATCTCCCCGACCTTGCCGTTCGCGTCGATCGCCCCCGTGCCGGCAATCGTCCGCCCGCCGGTGAGCTGACCCTCCGTCAGCTTGTCCACGATGCCCAGCGCGAAGAACAGCCCCGCACTCGGTCCGCCGACATCGTTCAGGTGCAACGTCACCTTGACCTGGTCCGGCGACTTGCCGAGGTACTTCAGCGCCGCGACGGTCGCGCTGTCCTGCGACTTGACCATGTCCTTGACGTTGGTCTCGACGACCTGCTCGACCGACTTGCCGTCCGGATAAACGGACTTCCTCGGCACGACCGACTCCTCCGAGTCCCACCACGCGCCGATCAGCGATGCCAGCCGGCGCTTGTCGTCGCGCCCGCTCGCGTGGATCGTGGTCAACAGCAGGTGCCCGGTGGTCGGATACACCGCGGCGGGGCCGGAGATCTCGACCACCGGCCGCCCCCCGTCCTCGCCGAGCGTGTCGGCCACCGATCCGGGCGTGATCAGGACGTACGGCATCGGCACCAGGAACGCGAAGAGGAACAGGATCGCGACGAGGAGCAGGGACACCGGGAGGGTGAGCTTGGTACGGGCCACGCCTGGCATTAAACACGGCGCGCCCCCACCCGCCGTACCGGACTCGCCTCACCGAAGCCGCGGTCGGCGATCCGCGCGTGGTCGCGACGCTCGGGACTACGCGGCGGAGACCCGTACCCCGCCCAGTTCGTCGGACAGTTCGGCCGCGGCCTGGGCCACTCGGCGGCCCAGCCGTTCGGTGTCCAGGTTGCCGAGCGAGACGATCCCCACGCTCGACTCGACCGCCGCGAGATCCGGCACCGAGGCGGCGATCCCGGGCACCGTGTGCCGACCGTCGCCGGGGGCGTACACATAGGACCTGGGCCCGTCCAGGCCCGCCACCACGCGGCGCGCGGCCAGGATGGCCAACCCCGCGGCCCCCGCGTCCAGCGTGTGCCGCGAACCGACCCGGTAGGCCACGTGGTAGTCGGTCCAGGTGGGCTCGGCCACCGCGACCACCAGGGCCTCCATGCCGTCCACGATGGTCAGGTGCGCGGTGGCGCCGGTCTCCTCGGCCAGTCGGCGCAGACAGGGCACCGCCGCGTCGCGCACCAGCGGGTGTGCCCGACGGGCCAGCTGCAGCGCGCCGAGGCCGAGTCTGGTGCGGCCGCTCTCGTCGCGCCGGACGAGGCCGTGCTGTTCGAGCGTGGCGAGGATGCGATAGACAACGGTGCGGTTGACGCCGAGTGCGGCGGCGATGTCGTGTACCGACAAGCCGTCCGAGGCATCGGCGAGCAGTTCGAGGACCTTGAGACCTCGGTCCAGGGTC